>CAMLEF010000396.1 GCA_946478675.1 uncultured Flavobacteriales bacterium
GCTGATGTGCGGGAACAAATGGTGCTCGATCTGGAAATTCAATCCGCCGATGTACCAGCTCATGAGTTTGCTGCGACGCGCGAAGTTGGCGGTCGTGAGCAGCTCGTGTACGGTCCATTCGGTTTCGATGCTGCCGGTTGCATCCGGTACCGGCTGGTCCGCGCCTTCTACGATGTGCGCCAGCTGGAAGATCACGCTCATGATCATGCCGGCGGTCAGGTGCATCACGAGGAACGCGAGCAGGATCTGCCACCATGCAAAATCCGTCAGCAGCATCGGCAGGCCGATCGCCACGAACAGGTAAAGCACTTTCGACACCACGAGCTTCGTGTATTCTTTCTTCGGGTTCGCTTTCTGCTGTTCGGTCAGGCCGCTCTTGTTGTATTGCCAGAGCTGGGTAAACTCATTCACCAGCTTCGAGATCGTGAGCAGGCTGTAGAGGAAGAAAATGTAAACGTGCTGGAAGCGGTGGTGCTTGCGCAGCGGCGCTTCGTGCGACAAACGGATCATCACACGCGAGTTGATGTCTTCGTCGTAACCCTGGATGTTGGTGAAGGTGTGGTGAAAAATGTTGTGCTGGATTTTCCAGTTGAAGACGTTGCCGCCGATGAGGTACATCGTGCTGGAAAAAAGTTTGTTCAGCCAGCCCTTGCCGGAGAAGGAACCGTGGGCCGCATCGTGCATCACCGACATGCCGGTGCCTGCCATGCCGATACCCATCACCGCCGCAAGTACCAGCAGCAACCAGCCGCTCATCGGGAACACCAGGATCGCCACGAACGGAAGCAGGTAAAGGCTCAGCATGGTGATCGCTTTCAGGATCAGCTTTTCGCCGCCCTTGGTGGAAATGTTTTTTTCTTTGAAATACGCGTTGACATTTTTACGGAGCGCAGCGGCAAATTGCTGCTTGTCTCTGCTCACGAATTTTACTGTTTTCATGAAGTGATTTTACGGGGCATGTGAAGGAGGTTGTGCATCACAGGAATTATGAACTGAATTTCAGGGAGAGAATAAACACTTAGCCGATCAGACACCTCGCTGCGCGATTACCCTCGTCACACAAATATACCGTCAAACTCTACTCCACGAAACACAATGGCAGTTTTATGTCAGTCTTTTTTAACACAGCATAACATTCTTTTTCCAATGTGAAATGGCTCACACTTTTCGTCGGAATAAAAACGCACTTCGTCGGGAAATTAACAGCGAAAATATTTTTTCAGCGCATGACGGCAGAACAATACTTCGTTCAAACTTTTTTCGCGGACATTAAACATCGTGAACTCCTTCACTGCTTTTGCATCCGGATCACCACCGCCGTGTCGCCGTTATTCACATCCACCGTCATCGTTTTATAACCGTTCCGCTCGAACACCACCGCTTTGCAGCCGCAGCCAAATCCCGTGATCTCGTTCACTTCAAATTTTCCGTTGGACTTCGTCACCAGTCCTTCCGGTTTCGTTCGCCCTTCCATATAAAACGAAACACTGTCCAGCGCCGCACCGTTTTCATCCGTCACCGTCCCGCGACATTCATACACGCAATCGCACGAAGCGAAAAACAAAACGAAGAAAAGCAGGAAGAAGATGCGCATGATCAAATGTAATCCTTTGGGCGTTTGCTGCATCAGCCGCTTCGCAACACAGCACTTCGGTGCTGCAGCGTCGCGAAGCGTCTGCTGCAGCACCGGGCTATCCCTGCCCGACTACGTCATTCAGGCGGGCGTTACAAGTCCTCGGGTGCAGCAGAACCCAAACACCGCTTCACTTTATTTGTGTTCGCTACACCCTCCGGGCTTTCCACTCCTATCCCTAACGCGGATCGCACCTCCACCCCGCATTCAAAAATTCAAAACTCAAACGCTTTTTTTATTGCGAATCCTCCGGCTAAAGAATAGTTGAATCTTGAATTTTCAATTTTCAATGTGCGCCGGCATTTAGCGGGCATCAGTCAGCACATCGGCATATCGGCACATCAAGCTGCCGATAGCTATCGGCAACACATTAGCAAATTGATCAATTAGCACATTACCTTTACTCCCTCACCAACACCCACCGCTTGTCCACAAAAACCGATTTCCTCATCATCGGCAGCGGCATCGCAGGACTCACCTACGCGCTGAAAGTCGCCGCGCACGGCAAAGTGATCATGATCACCAAAGCCGACGCCGACGAATCCAATACCAAATACGCACAGGGCGGCATCGCGGCCGTCATGCCCGATTCGCAGGACTCTTACGAGAAGCACATCCAGGATACGCTCATCGCCGGCGACGGGCTTTGCGATGAAGAAGTCGTGCGCTTCGTGATCCGCGAATCCACCGCGCGCGTGATGGAGCTCGCCGAGTGGGGCGCGAATTTCGACAAGACGCCCGCAGGTGATTTCGAGCTCGCCAAAGAAGGCGGCCATTCCGAAAAACGTATCCTGCATCACAAAGACATCACCGGCTATGAGATCGAACGCGCGTTGCTTGTACAAGTTCACACGCATCCCAACATCACGATTCTCGATCATCATTTCGCCGTCGAGATCATCACGCAGCATCACCTCGGCATCGAAGTGAACAGCCGCACGCCCGGCATCACCTGCTACGGCGCGTACGTCATGGACACGCAGTCGGGCAACGTCGACACCGTGCTCGCGCGCACCACGCTCATGGCCACCGGCGGCGCAGGACACGTTTACGCCGTCACCACGAATCCCGTCATCGCAACCGGCGACGGCATCGCGATGGTGTACCGCGCCAAAGGCCAGGTCGCGAACATGGAATTCATGCAGTTCCATCCCACCTCGCTCTACCATCCCGGCGAACGTCCGTCGTTCCTCATCACGGAAGCCATGCGCGGCCACGGCGGCATTCTCCGCACGCGCGACGGAAAAGAGTTCATGCACAAATACGATCCGCGCAAATCGCTCGCACCGCGTGATATCGTTGCCCGCGCCATCGACAACGAGATGAAGCTCACCGGCGACGACTTCGTGTACCTCGACTGCACGCACCTCGACGCCGAAGACCTGAAATCGCATTTTCCGAACATCTATAAGAAATGCCTGGGCATCGGCATCGACATCACGAAGGACATGATCCCCGTGGTGCCGGCCGCGCATTACCTCTGCGGCGGGATCAAAGTGGATATGCACGGCCGCAGCAGCATCACGAATCTTTACGCAGTAGGCGAATGCTCCTGCACCGGGCTGCACGGCGCGAATCGTCTCGCTTCGAATTCACTGCTGGAAGCGGTCGTATACGCGCATGCCGCCGCGCAGGACGTGCTCGGCAAATTCGAAAGCATCGCGTACGAGGAAAATATTCCCGCCTGGAATACCGAAGGCACCGACGCGCCCGAAGAGATGGTCCTCATCACGCAAAGCATGAAAGAAGTGCAGGGCATCATGAGCAACTACGTCGGCATCGTGCGCAGCGATTTACGTTTGCAGCGCGCGCATGACCGTCTTGAAATTCTCTGGAAAGAGAACGAAGCGCTGTACAAGAAGATCACGCTTTCGCAACGCGTCTGCGAACTGCGCAACATCATCAACTGCGCGTACATCATCATCAAGCACGCACGGGCAAGGAAGGAAAGCCGCGGGCTGCATTACAATATTGATTATCCGCCGGTAAATAAAACAAGTGCTTCTTAACCCTTCCAAACTCATCCGCAATGAGAAATTTACTCTTTCTTTTCTTCATCGCATTTTCGATTCCTCTTATTTCTCAAAATGCTGCGCAGCTTAATGAAATCCCTGTCAATTACACACTGTTTGACATTGGCGACATCACATACATCAACACGCTGTTTGACTCCACCAATATCGCGGCTTCTACCTACAGTAAGGTTTCGGTTGTAATTGTCGACTCTCTTTCAAAGAGATCCGGGAAAGGCAAATACTCAGAACAACTTTCTTTTTCATTTGACAATACAGGAAAGATATCATCCGGGAATTGCATGCTTTCTCACCCTCAGGCCAAAACACAG
>CAMLEF010000397.1 GCA_946478675.1 uncultured Flavobacteriales bacterium
TGGTGCTACCTGCGTAACCCGGGCTTCAAAAAAGACGGCGTCGATTATCATGCGTCTGCCGACCTTACCGGCCAGGCCAACCACATCGGCGTTACGATCCAGGCCGACATCATCAAGCAGAAGCTGCCGACCAACAACGGTGGTTACAATGCAACCGGCCACGGCAAAACGCATCCGAAAGTATATTCCGAGCTCACCACCGATCACCCGATCGACCTTTGCCGTTACCAGGTGGCGAACTGCTACATGGGCCGCATGGGCCTGATCAATTCGGGCGGCGAATCCAAAGGCGCATCCGATCTCGCAGAAGCAGTAGCAACGGCGGTGATCAACAAGCGCGCGGGCGGACAAGGCCTCATCTCCGGTCGCAAAGCGTTCCAGAAACCGGTGAAAGAAGGTGTTCAGCTGCTCAACGCGATCCAGGACGTATACCTGTCGAAAGACATCACCATCGCGTAACAACCAGCGGAGCCTCTGTGCCCCCCGTGTCTCCGTGGTTCACTAATTTTGTCTAATTAAATTCTACGTGAATTGAGCTGGTTTAAGCGAATCAAAGAAGGCATCACCACTTCCACGAAAGAGAAGAAAGAAACTCCGGAAGGGCTTTGGCATAAATGTCCGTCGTGCAAGAAAGTGTTCCCCACGAATGAGCATGCGGAGAACCTTTACGTTTGCCAGAACTGCGGTCATCACGATCGTATCGGTTCCGAAGAATACTTTCACATTCTCTTCGACGAGCACAAGTATTTCGAGCTGAACCCGAACCTTACTTCGGGCGACCCGCTGCATTTCGAAGACACAAAAAAATATCCTGCGCGTCTTGCGGAATCACAGAAGAAAACCGGTTTGAAAGATGCGCTCCGCAGCGCACACGGGCTGGTGAACGGCAACGATCTCGTGATCTGCTGCATGGACTTCGCGTTCATCGGCGGCTCGATGGGCTCGGTAGTCGGCGAGAAAATTGCACGCGCGATCGATTATTGCCTCGAGAAAAAGCTGCCGCTGATGATCATTTCGAAATCAGGCGGCGCACGCATGATGGAGGCCGCGCATTCGCTCATGCAGATGGCGAAAACCTCTGCAAAACTTTCGCTGCTGGCCGACGCACAGCTCCCGTACATCTCGCTGCTTACCGATCCGACCACCGGCGGTGTGACGGCTTCGTACGCGATGCTTGGCGACCTGAACATCGCAGAGCCCGGCGCGCTCATCGGTTTTGCCGGGCCGCGTGTCGTGAAAGAAACGATCGGCAAGGATCTTCCGAAAGGATTCCAGACTTCCGAATTCGTTCTCGAGCACGGATTCCTCGACGCGATCGTCAATCGTAAAGAACTGAAGCAAAAGATCAGCTTCCTGCTGGACACGCTGAAAGTGTAAGCGTCTCTGTCAAAAAACAAGCTCCGGGTTCCGAAGAAAAGTTGAGGAACCCGGAGTTTTCTTTTTTCAAAAAACCCTCCTTCCTCTTTTTTGAAACGCGCTCTGATCCTCGGCAGGATTTGGTAATTTGGCCACATTACCCCGTTACCCAATTCCGTTTTTCATGCGCATCATTCGTCCGTTCAAAGCACTTCCGCCCGTCAACCGGAAAGATCTCAATACCGATTTCGTCGATTACGCCTGGTTCACCGGTCTTTTCAAAGAAGACGAAGTCGCGAAGATCCGTGCGCTGTGGGACGATGCGAAAGCGCGCGAAGCGGAAGTGAACAATGCCGGCCACGTGCTCTCGCGTGACGACCTGCGCATGTCGAAAGTGATGTTCATCGCTCCCGACAAAAACGAATGGATCTACGACAAGCTCGCGCAGGCCTGCATCAGCGTGAACGCGCGCCGTTATCAATTCGAGATCCGCGGCTTTCAAACGGAATTGCAGCTGGCGAATTACGGCACCGACGATTTCTTCAACTGGCACATGGACTTCGGCATCGGCGATATTTCCAACCGCAAGCTCAGCATCAGCGTGCAGCTTTCCGATGAAGACGAATACGAAGGCGGCGAGCTGCAGTTCATGATCAACCAGGATATCCATGTGGCGCCGAAAACGAAAGGCACTGCGATCATCTTCCCTTCGTTCGCGCAGCATCGCGTCACCGAAGTCACCAAAGGCAACCGCATGTCGATCGTCGGCTGGATCGCCGGACCGCCTTACCGTTGAAAAATCGGGAATTCGGTCATTCGGAAATTTGGTCATTCGGAAATTTGGCTGAATATCAGCTACAGTCGACTTGACAGGCGAAACGCGTGGATCGAGCGTAGCAACGCAAGACGCGAAAGGTTTTTAAAACCTTTCGGGTTTTGATATCCGGTTTTTAAATAGCGCCGCAGGAAACGAATTCGTAATCCTCATTGACACAAGTGGATGCCTCCCCGCATTTCCCGAATGCCCGAATGCCCAAATTCCCGAATCCCCCGATTTATTTTTTTATCCCGCCAAAATCCCTATCTTTGCCGACCTGATTACCAGGAAATAACGTTAACTCACTGATTCTTAATCCACAAACAGCCAACATCATGTACCTGACGTCGGACATTAAGAAGGACATCTTCAAAAAATTCGGCAAATCGGAAAAAGACACCGGTTCTCCCGAAGGACAGATCGCCCTTTTCACGCACCGTATCAACCACCTCACGGGCCACCTCAAGCAGAAGCCGAAAGACAAATCTTCGGAACGTTCGCTGGTGCTGCTCGTAGGCAAGCGTAAAGCGCTCCTCGATTATCTCAAGAAAACCGAAATCGAGCGCTACCGGGCCATCCTTAAGAAGCTCGATATCCGCAAGTAATGCAAAGCAATATTTGATACAAGAAGGCATCCCTTTAAGTCAGCGGGGATGCTTTCTTATTTTTAAACGCTGCCGATCCGGAGTTTTTTATCCTGAAAAATGACGGCCCAACAGCTTTAGCGACCTGCTGACAAGCTGCAAAAACAAGAAAAAAGCAACTATGAAACTTGGAATTCAAAAAACGTTCGACATCGGCGATGGCCGTACCATCACCCTGGAGACCGGCAAACTCGCCAAACAGGCAGACGGCTCCGTCGTGGTACGCTTCGGCAACACCATGCTCCTCGCTTCTGTCGTATCTGCTCCGGAAGCAAAAGCCGGCGTAGACTTCATGCCGCTCACCGTGGATTACCGCGAGATGTTCGCCTCCACCGGCCGCATCCCGGGCAACTTCTTCAAGCGTGAAGCAAAACCCTCCGATCTCGAAATCCTCACCAGCCGTCTCGTCGACCGCGCACTCCGCCCGCTTTTCCCGGACGATTACCATGCCGAGACGCAGGTACTCATCTACCTCATCTCTTCCGACCTGACGATCCTCCCGGATTGCCTCGCCGGTCTCGCCGCTTCTGCTGCGCTTGCCGTTTCCGACGTTCCGTTCAACGGACCGATCTCGGAAGTACGCGTAGGCCGCATCGACGGCAACTTCGTCATCAACCCCACCATCGAGCAGATGAAAGTGTCGGACATCGACATGATCATTGCTGCCGGCGAAAAAGACATCGTGATGGTGGAAGGCGAGATGAAAGAAGTTTCCGAAGCGGACATGCTCAACGCGATCAAATTCGCGCATGAAGCCATCCGCCGCCAGATCGCTGCAATCAAAGAACTCGCTGCTGAAGTCGCAACGTCCAAAACGAAGCGCGCTTACAGCCATGAAACGCACAACGAAGAGCTTCGCGCGAAAGTGAAAGCCGCTACGTATGAAAAGGCGTACGCGGTTGCCCGCAAAGCGAATCCGAACAAACACGAACGCAGCGACGCGTTCAAAGCGGTGTTCAAAGAATTCTGGGAAAGCCTTTCCGAAGAAGAACGCACCGACGAGAACGAGAAGCTCGCGAAAACCTATTACCACGACGTTGAGAAAGAAGCGGTACGCCGCATGATCCTCGATGAGAAGATCCGTCTCGACGGCCGCGGCACTTCCGACATCCGCCCGATCTGGTGCGAAGTGGATTACCTCCCGATGGCACACGGCTC
>CAMLEF010000398.1 GCA_946478675.1 uncultured Flavobacteriales bacterium
GAGTGGTCGTCATACGAATACTGCACATGCAGCATCGGCGAGAGCGTCGGCGTACCCGTGGCGGACGGCGCAATTTGTTTAGCGGTTTCCAGCAATGTTTTCTGCGACTGCACGCTTTCCGCCAACTGATCGCGCGTTGAGCCGCTGTAGTCGCGCGATTGAATGATGAGATCGGCGACTTCTTCCTCTTCGTAAAATCCGCTGTTGATCTTGCGCAGCGCCTGGCTCGTCGGATCGCTGCCGGAATAAAGAGAGACGTACTGCCCCGCAAACGTGTTGAACCATTCGGAGATCTTGTTGCGAAGATCTGCCCGCGCGCCGATCGCAAGGCCGTTGAAGCCGTTCATGAAATCCTGCCATGCGATAAAATCCTGCGCGCGCATCACCTTGTGCGAAACGTCCGTCAGCGAATTGTCGTGCGTATAGCTGACCTCGCGGTTGAACCACACTTCTTCCATCGATGTTTCCGGCTCGATGTTGTTCACGAGCAATCCGCTGTCAAGATGAAAATCCGCCGTCATCTCGCGGCCCAAAACCGTCATCGTGCGCTTCGGTGCGGGCGTGCTGCCGTAATGCAGATCCCAAAACACGTAAACGCTGCGCGAAGGGTTCAACACCATGTACGTGCCGTGAATGACGGACATCGTATCCCCGATTACCTGCTGCTGCTCATCGCGGATCACGAGGTGATGCTTGTCGTTGGAGAAAAAACGTCCTGCGAGCGGAATGTGATCGAGGTACGCATGCGGAACGACTTTGAACGTGCGGCCATCGACGCTGACGTAAAATGTTTTTTCCGAAGGATTATCGATGTTCAGCGAATTGTCGACGCTGTGTTGATGACGATAGCCGAAGAAGAACGTGTTGAAGAGCGCGATCTCGACCAGCACCAGCACAATGGAAACGATCACGGCGATAATGACGAGCGGAGAATTTTTGCGGCGCATGGGATCAGGGAAGATTGTTAGTCAGTGCGTCCGGGAAATGCGAACCGTACAGGGAAAGATTTTCTTCATCGAAGCAAACGAACCACACGGAAAGCTCCGGCGTTTCTTCTTCGAGGAAGGCGCGGACCGTTTTTGCGGCGATGGCAGCGGCGCGCGGTTTCGGGAATCCGTAAATGCCGGTGCTGATATTCGGAAAGGCGATCGAAGCAACGTTGTGCTTGCGCGCGAGAAGCAGGCTGTTGCGGTAAGCGGACGCCAGCAATTCGTCTTCGCCGTTTTTTCCGCCGTTCCAGACCGGCCCTATGGTATGGATCACGTATTTCGCAGGAAGATTGCCGCCGGTGGTGATCACCGCTTCACCGGTTTTGCAGCCGCCCTGCCGGTTACGGATTTCCATACAAGCTTCCAGGATCGCTTTGCCACCTGCCCGATGAATGGCGCCATCCACACCGCCGCCGCCGAGCAGCGAGGAGTTCGCCGCATTGACGATCGCGTCCACGTTCATTTTCGTAATGTCGCCGTTAACAATTCGGATCATACAGTAAATATAGCGAATACGGTTCCGGCGCTTTTTTCAGTGACGCTATGAAAAAATATCGCGCGCGATTTTGTGCAACCAAAAGGTTTCCTATATATTTGCAACCAAAAGGTTTCCTATTCATCATGCGCAGAGATGTATTCCAGGCCATTGCCGACCCGACGAGAAGAGAGATCCTGAACATGCTCTCCCACGAATCGCTGAATGTAAATGCGGTTGCCGGCAACTTCGACGTGAGCCGCACCGCCGTTTACAAGCACATCAAGATCCTCACGGAATGTGGGCTCGTCACCATTCACCAGGAAGGCCGCGAGCGGTTTTGCGAAGCGCAGCTGGAAAAGCTCAGCGCGGTTTCCGAATGGGTCGAACAGTATCGCCAATTCTGGGAAAACCGTCTCGATGCGCTCGAGGAATACCTGAAGGAGCTTCAATCGAAGAAGCCGAAAAAAACATCCCGCAAATCCACCGCAGCAAAAAAGAAACGATGAACACTTCTACCGCCGATCGCGAGATCACCATCACCCGCCTGCTCGATGCGCCGCGCGAGCTCGTCTTCGAAGCCTGGACCAAACCGGAACACATTTCCCGCTGGTGGGGCCCGAACGGATTTTCCGCCACGACGAAAGAGATGACTGTAAAACCCGGCAGCCGCTGGCTCTTCACGCTCAACGGCCCGGACAACATGAGCTTTCCCAGTCGCATCCAGTACATCGAAGTGGTGAAGCCGGAAAAGCTCGTGTATGAGCACGGCTACGACGTCGAAGACGATCCGCAACGGTTTCTCGTTACGGTAACGTTTGAAAACGCAGCCGGCAAAACGAAGCTGACGATGCATACCATCTTCCGCACGAAAGAACAGCTCGAGATGGTCAAGTCATTCGGCGCGATCGAAAAAGGCAACGAAACGATCGATCACCTGGTCGCCTACCTGAAAGAAATGTCACACTAAAACCCGCTAAAAAAATCATGGCAGACAATCAGCAGTTCACCATCTCGCGTGTCGTCAACGCGCCGCTTTCCCTCGTGTGGAAAATGTATTCCGAAGCCGAACACCTCGCCAAATGGTGGGGACCGAAAGGCAGTAACATCGAGATCGCCGCATTCGATTTTCGTCCCGGCGGAATTTTTCATTACAGCATGGGCATGCCGAACGGGCAACGCCTCTGGGGAAAATTCATGTACCGCGAAATCGAGCCGCAGACGAAGATCGTTTTCGTCAATGCGTTCTCCGACGAGAAAGGCAACGTCACGCGCAATCCGTGGGCGCCTACCTGGCCGCTCGAAGTGTTCAACACGATGACGCTGGCGGCGAAAGGCAACCAGACGGAAATCTATCTTGCCGGCGGACCGTTCAACGCCACCGAAGAAGAACGCAACACGTTCCTCAGCGCATTCGACAGCATGAACGCCGGTTTCAAAGGCACGTTCGAACAGCTCGACGAATACCTCGCGTCGCTGCAGCAATAGTTGCATTTGCATTTCACCGCTAAAAACAAAAAGACATGACACAGATCTTTGTCAATCTCCCGGTAAAAGACCTGGAGCGCACGAAAAAATTCTTCGGCGCGCTCGGCTTTTCCTTCAATCCGCAATTCACCGACGAGAAAGCCGCGTGCATGGTCGTCAGCGAAAACATCTTCGTGATGCTGCTCGTGGAAGAATTCTTCCAGACGTTCACGCGGAAAAAAGTTGCAGACGCTACGCAGACGACGGAAGTATTGCTCGCCGTTTCGCGCGACAGCCGTGCCGCCGTCGATGAGCTGGTGGATGCGGCGATGAAGAACGGCGCTACGAAATACAGCGAGCCGCAGGATCACGGCTGGATGTACCAGCGCGCCTTCGCCGATCCCGACGGGCACCAGTGGGAAATTCTCTTCGCGGACATCAACGCAGCACCCCAGCATCCCGGCGCATGATGACGAAAGATGTTTCCGAACGCGAGCTGGTTTTCCGCCGCACGCTCAACGCACCGCGCGAGCTGGTGTTCGACGTGTGGACGAAACCGGAGCACCTGCAGCACTGGTGGGGCCCGAACGGTTTCGCTGCCGAAGTGCAGGAGATGAACCTCGTCGCCGGCGGCATGTGGAAGCTCACGATGACCGGACCCGACGGAAGAAAATATCCGAACAAGATGATCTTCCTCGAAGTGCAGAAGCCGGAAAAGCTCGTCTACATTCACACCGGCGACGACGAAAGCGAACCGGTTGCGTTTCACATTACGGTGACGTTTGAAAAGAACGGCGACAAAACCGACCTCACCATGCGACAGCTGTTCCCTTCCGCAGCAGAACGCGCGCGCATCGTTCGCGAATACGGCGCAGAAGAAGGCGGCAAGCAGCATCTCGCCAATCTCGATCAGTATCTCCAACAACTCCTCCGCTCATGAAAACCGTTAACATCGCTTATTGGATCTGCACCGGCCTCGCTGCTGCAGGCATGCTCTCCTCATCTTTCGGG
>CAMLEF010000399.1 GCA_946478675.1 uncultured Flavobacteriales bacterium
GAAGTCCGCCTGCCCGCGAATCGCGTTAAAATCGTCCAGCACTTTGACGCGCTTTCCCATTTTAAACTGCGGACGGAGGTATTCCATGAAATCCGCACCGATCAGCAAATCTGCACCGTGTTGATCCAGTTTGTCAAAGAGCCCCTGCAAAGCAGGCGGCAAAGGCTTATCGGTCGTTCGGCCGTAAATGGCAACTTTCATGATAAAGAACCTCTGCCTGAAAAAAAGACGAAATACGGGCGAAAGGTTGCCCCGAAGTTAGGGAAAAACGATGTGCGGATATGCCGATATGCCAATGTGCTGATGAAAAGGAGCGGTCAATTTGATCGGCTTTTTTCTTTCCCGGAAAAGAGAAGCTCACCCCGCTTGTTCGAGCGAAGTCGAGAACCTTTCTCATTCCAATGCAAAAGGTTCTCGACTCCGCTCGAACAAGCTGAAGAAAAGCGCGGGAAGGAAGTGCGCATTGGCATATCGGCACCGGCATATCAGCACATTTCATATCCCCGCTCCGAAATGCAGGAAGAAGCCGCTCTCGCCTTGCCGGTTGAAGGAATATTCGACGCGCACGACGATATCGTAGTAGGTGACGAGATCGATGCCGGCGCCGTAGCCGAACAGCGTGGTGTTGCCGAGATAATTGTGATCGGAAGGAACGGAGGCGCGGTCATCGACGTAGGCTGCGTCGGCGAAGAGGCCGGTGTAGACCGCGAGATGGAAGGTGTTGAATTTCTCCATCGGGAAATACGGGATCGTGAACACGTGCGGCTTCAGCAGCTGGTAGCGCAGCGACAATTTCCCGAGCGCGTAACTCTGCCCGTCGATCACGTAATATTCATAACCGCGGACATACGAGCCGAATCCCAACGCCCGCTGGTGATAGTACGGCGGTGTGGCGCCCGGCATCCATCGCCCGCGAAACATCACCGCACCGAACCATCGCGGCAGCAGCTCCGCATATTTCCGCAAACCGACGGCGACGTAAAAAACATCCAGCTTCTCCGTCGGCAGCAAGCCTAATCCGTGCTTCGTGATCTCCAGCTCTTCCAGATGGCCTTTCAACGGGTACGCCTTGATGTCGCGGTAATCGCGCACGACGTGGTACGAAGCGGAGAAATACTGCATGCGGTGATCGCTATCGACGAAATAATCCGAAGCCAGCCGCGTCACCGTGTCGTTGATGAAGAGATTGGTATAACGGAAATCGAGCGTGTGCGTGACATAAATGCCCTGCCGGTACGAGAAGAGAATGCTGGCGCTCGTTTCGTTGCGGATGAAGTGAATGCGGTCTTTGTAAAACAGCAGCAGGTTGTCGCGCGTGGCGTAAGCGACCTCATGGCTTTGCGTGTAAAGGCCGGTGAATGTGACGCCGAGCGTTCTTCTGCGGTTGAGATACGGAATGGCGTATTGTCCGCCGAATTGTCGCGCGTATCCGAAGCGACAGATCAACGCGACCGATTCTTTTCTTCCGCGGAAATTGTATTGCCAGAGATAAAAGCCATACGTCGCGCGTTGCAGGTTGTGGCCGTTTCGCCACCAGGTATTGAAATTCTGCTCGGCCACTTCGAAGATCGGCGCCGGCCACGTGTACCACCGTTCTTTCACGTTGACGACGACGATGATCTCATGCACTGTCGCTGCAGAATCATAAGGAACAGTCGTGTTCACTGTCACGAAATTGAACAGCGACGTATTCAGCAGGTTTCGCCGTGATTGCTCCGAGAGTTTCACGAATTGCGCGCCCGAAAGCGTATCGCCGACATGAAACATCATTTCCCGCTCGAGAATGAATTGCTTCGTGATTTTATTCCCGTAAAACGAAACGGCGCTCACGACGTATTTCGTAGAATCGGCGCGAATGGAATCGAAGCGGAAAAGATCGGTGGAGAAATTGCTCAGCTGTTTTTGCACCGTCGTGTCCGGCGTTACCTGCGCAGAAAGCTGTTGCATCGCAAAAATCAAAGCGATGCAAAACCACCATTGTACGCCAAGCCGAATGCGGAGCATGAAGTGCTAAAGGTAAATGAACCACGGTGATACAACTACCCGATTTTTAATTGTACGAATGTCAGATTGAGTAGCGAAGCGTATCGAAAGCTGACATTCGTACAATTAAAAAAATCCCGGAGCGAATGATCGTCCGGGATTCCATTTGCGTTTGTAAAATTACATGTTGATGTAATTCATGAATTCGTCGTAGCGCTGGCGAAGGTCTTCTTCGTACGAGCTTTGGTGGAACGTCGCTTTCACCACGTAATTGTAGCGGCTGAACGTCTGCAGGATGCGCGAGAGATCTTCGCGGTTGATCTTGAGCGTGACTTCCACCTTGTTCGAATCGGGGCTTCCGGCAACGTAAGCGCTGAGGATCTTGGCGTCGTTTCCTTCCACGATCTGTGAGATCTGCGCGAGGGAATAATCGACGTTGTTCACTTCCAGCACGAGAATACCACCCGGCTCGCGTACTGCTGCCAGTCGCGCCAGCTTTTCCGCCAGCTGCGGCAGCGTGATGGAACCAATGAAATGTCCTTCTTCGTCCGTAACCGCGATGACGTCCAGCGAAAGTTCCGCCATCAGCTTGAGCACGTCGTAAGCATGTTGTCCGCCGTGAAGCACGGGACGGATCAGCGAAAGATTGTGCGTGCTGATCGGCGCGTCCGGATCGTCCATGTCGTACAGCTCATCCTCCGAGATCATGCCCACGAAATCCGTACCGTTCACTACCGGAAGATGCGACACGTGAAACTCGTCCATCCACATCAGCGCCTTTTCCGCCGAGTCCTGGACTTTCAGCGGAGGTATATCGTCATTGATCAGTTCTTTGGCTAACATAAATTTCCTTTCCGGCAATCCCCTTTGTCTGCGGGACGGAGCAGCTCAAAGGTAGGGTTTCCTTTCTCTTTTCGAATATAACGCAAAAGCCGGCCAAAAGTTTAACACTTCCGTTAAATGGCAACCGTTAACCGACAAGCGGTGGGATTCGGGCAATTCGGGCATTCGGTCATTCGGTCATTGGGTTATTCGGGATTCGAAAACAGGAAGAGCTATTTATCATGGATGAATTTGTTTTCACTAATCGTTAGCCGTTTTTTCCGAATGCCCGAATTCCCGAATGCCCTTTTTTTATCCCCCGATTTGCCGGACTCGTCGGTTAAATTCTGATTGCTCATCAGGGGCACGTAACCTTCCGTCGATATCCTGCGTAACTTCGCCACACACTCTCCCGATGATACATCTTAGCGTTAACATCAATAAGATCGCCACGATACGGAACAGCCGGGGCGGTAATTATCCCGACGTGGTGAAGGCGGCGGTCGACTGCGAACGTTTCGGGGCAGACGGCATCACCATTCACCCGCGTCCTGACGAACGGCACATTCGTTACAACGACGCACGCGCGATCCGCCCGCTCATCCGCACGGAGTTCAACATCGAAGGCAACCCGCGTGAGCCGCGTTTCGTGGCGCTCGTGATGGAATTGCGCCCGCACCAGGTGACGCTCGTCCCGGATGCGATCAACCAGCTCACGTCCAATCACGGCTGGGACACGATTGCTAACCGCGATTATCTCCGGAACATCATCACGCAGTTCAAAAACGCCGGCATCCGCACCTCCATCTTCATCGATCCTTCCGTGGCCATGGTGAAAGGCGCTGCACAAACCGGCACCGACCGCATCGAGCTGTACACGGAAGCTTACGCGAAGAATTACCCCGAAGACCGCGTCATGGCCATTGCGCCGTTCGTGGAAGCCGCGAAAGCCGCCAACAGCGTGGGATTGGGCATCAACGCCGGCCACGACCTCAATCTTGATAACCTCGCTTATTTTGCGCAGAACATTCCCGGACTGCAGGAAGTTTCCATCGGCCACGCGCTGATCTCGGATGCGTTATACTTCGGCATGGAGAATACGATCCAGATGTACAAGCGGCAACTGGTGGTGTGATC
>CAMLEF010000400.1 GCA_946478675.1 uncultured Flavobacteriales bacterium
ATCGCCGCCGTGCTCGGCCGCCGCTTCTCCGTCACCGTTACACGAAAAGGCTTCGTCAAAAAAACGATCACCGTCGATACGCATGTTCCCTTCGACGAGCGCAAGGTGTTCGTGTTCACCTTCAACATCGACATCTTTCAGAAAGTGGACGGGCTCGATGTGGCGATCCTTGAGAAGCCGGTAGCGCGTGTCGCGTATAAGCAGATCGACAAGAATTTCTCTTACGATGCGGCTTACACGAATAAAGTGAATGCCGGGCTGCAAAAGATGTACCGCGAATACTACGCGCTGAAACGGAAAGAGCAGCAGAAAGCGGATTCCGCTGCAGGAAAAGCGCCCGCTCCCAAACCGGCGCCGGCAAAGAAAAAATAATTTACAGTTTCGCGTATTTCCGGAAGAGTTCCCAGCTCAGGATGCCGGCGCTCACCGCGATGTTCAGCGAATGCTTTGTGCCCGCCTGCGGAATTTCCACCACGCCGTCGCATTGATCGATCGTTTCCTGCGCTACGCCATCGACTTCATTCCCGAAGATCACCGCGATCGTTTTTCCTTTTGCGTCGATCTCACCCGGTGAAAGGCTGTGCTCCGCCTGCTCGGCCGCATAAATGACAGCGCCTGCGTTTTTCAATTCCGCGATTGCATCCGCCGTAGACGGAAAATGTTTCCAGCGCACCGTTTCCGTAGCACCGAGCGCCGTCTTCTGAATTTCGCGATGAGGAGGCGTAGGCGTAAACCCGCAGAGATAAACCGCCTCCAGCAAAAACGCATCGGCCGTGCGAAACACCGAACCGACGTTATTCATGCTCCGCACATTCTCCAGCACGAGGATCACCGGCGTTTTTTCCGCAGTATGAAATTCCTCCACCGATTTTCTCCCCAGCTCGTCATTATGCAGCTTTCTCATGCGGTAAAGGTATTGAGTATTGAGAAATGAGTATTGAGTATTGAGAATTGAGAAAGGCTCGTGTACGATCTCAATACTATCATCTCAATACTCAATACTATCCCCTGTAACATTCCAACAGGTCCTGCCGTCCTACTACCAAAATCAACAAACAGGAACTTACACTTCAACACATAGCACTATGAAAACCCGACTCTACTCCCTCTTCGCAGGACTGCTGTTTTCCGCTACCGCTGCGGTGGCCTGCAACGACAGCACCGGCTTTACCATCAATACTTCCCAGGACGGCTTCCACTATTGGGAAGGACTCGACATCGGCGTGAACGGCTACTTCAACACGCGCAATAATCTCGAAACGCCGGCCGGCTACAGCTTCCTCGAGCTCGATTACGCACGCTCCCACAGCTTCGCCTGGAACATCGCGCAGTACAACGTGCATCTCTATAAAAATTACATCAACCTCGTCACCGGCATCGGCATCGAATGGAACAGCTACGCGCTCCGCAACAACGTGTCGCTCATTCCCGATACGAACGTAGTAGCCGGTGTACTGGAGCCGGGCGATTTCAGCAAGAATAAATTCAAAACCACCTGGCTGAACGCACCGCTGATGCTCGAATTCAACACCAGCAAAAATGCAGACCGCTCCTTCCACGTCGGCGCAGGCGTTACATTCGGATACAACATCTTCCGCAACCGCCTCAAGCAGGAATACGAGATCAACGGCAACGTGCAGAAGCGTAAAACGAAAGACGATTTTAACGTAGAGCCTTTCCGCTACAGCGCAACCGTTCGCGTCGGCTACGGCGACTTCACCCTCTTCGCGAATTACGGATTGAGCGAGCTGTTCAAAAGCGGCCGCGGACCGGAAGTACATCCGTTCAGCGCAGGAGTGAGCGTGTCGTTCTAAAAGAGAATTTTTCAAAAAATACCCCGAAGGTGCGCAAGCCTTTCGGGGTTTATTTTTTTACCGAAGAGTGAGAGATTTTTTTGCGTGCCCCCTTCGGGGCCGGGCTATCCGCTGTACTCCTCGCCTCCGGCTGCGGGGTGCCGCTCCTATCCCTGCCCGGTCAGCAATATATTTCAGCTGTTGTAGTAAAGAGTAAAAAAAAAGTAAACCTCGAAGGTTTTGGAAACCTTCGAGGTTTGCTTTTTTTTATTCGCGATTTGCTTTTAACTACTTCGACAATTCTTTCGCGCGTTTCTCCGCTGCAACAATTCCTTCTACAAGCGCATCGTGTACGCCGTTCTTCTCGAACACCGATAACGCCGCTTCCGTCGTGCCGCCTTTCGAGGCCACCGTTTTGATCAGGTCGTCGAACGATTTATTCGCGTTGTTGATGAGATGGAACGCGCCGAGCATCGTTTGCTTTACTAACGTAGCCGCTACCGCATCCGTCATTCCCATTTGCTTCCCGGATTCGATCATCGCGCGCACGATGTAATAGAAATACGCCGGGCCGCTGCCGCTGAGCGCTGTTACTGCATCGAGCAGGTTTTCATCTTCGAAGAATACCGTGCGGCCCGTCGTAGCGAGCAGGTTCTCCACTTTGCGGATCTGCTCGATGGAAACGCCCTGATTCGCGGAGAAGCCGGTCATGCCCATGCCCACTTCCACCGGCGAGTTCGGCATCGCGCGGATGATCGTATCGTGCTGCAGCAACGCGGAGATCTTTTCGATCGTAATGCCGGCCATGATCGAAAGCACCAGCATTCCCGGCCGCATCAGCGGGGCGATCTTCGGCGCGAGTGAAAGAAAATCCTGCGGCTTCACAGCGAGGATCACCAGCTCGCTCTGCGCAATTTTCGGATCGTCCGCAAGCACCACTTCGCCGAGGTTCATCTTGCGAAGATCGTCGCGGCGCGCTTCATTTTTTTCGGCAAGCAGCAGGTCGGCGGGTTTGACAATGTCATAACGCAGGAACGACCGGGCGTATACCAATCCCATATTCCCGCAGCCAATGATGGAGACTTTCATGGCGCGAAGGTAATCGGTCATTCGGAAATTCGGTCATTCGGAAAACCCGGCTCCACTCTTATTCCGAATGAACGAATGCCCGAATGACCTTTTTTTTTGTGGTATTGTAACCTCCTCCCGTTTCACCGACTCTATTCATTAAAATCAACGACTATGCTCTACACTTCCCTCGGCGCTTTCGCCCTTTCCGCAGTGCTCGGATTGACGATCCTGGTGCGCTGGCTGACGAAAAAAGACGCTTCCAAAGGCGTGATCTATTCACACGGTATTGTCGCGGCGCTGGCCCTGGCGCTGCTGGTGATCTACGCGATCCGGCATCCCGATCATTTCCCGACGATCAGCCTGGTGCTGTTCATCATTTCGGCGCTCGGCGGCTTTTACATGTTCTTCCGCGATCTCGCGAAAAAAAACAGCCCGATGGCCGTCGCTTTCATTCATGCGCTGCTCGCGGTGAGCGGTGTCGTTACGTTGCTGCTTTTCATTTTCGAATAACATGAAGCTCTTCGGCCATCCCCTGCACGTGATGCTCATCCATTTTCCGTCGGCGCTTTTCCCGATGGACTTCGTATGCGCTGCAATTGCATACTTCACAGGAAACATCCTGTTTGCGCATGCGTCATTCTTTGCGCTGGCGGGAGGCGCCGTGCTCGGCTGGTGCGCCGTGCTCGCAGGACTATTCGATCTGCAGCACGTCATGGAGCGTCATCCCAACGCGATGAAAAAAGCGCTGGTGCACGGCGGCATCAACACCACCGTGCTGATCGCTTACAGCGTGCTGGCAGGTGTCGCATTCAAAAAGTATCCCGAAATTTCCACCGGCAGCGCAGGACTGCTGATCACGAAAGCGCTGCTGGTAGCGGTGCTGATTGTGGGAAATTATCTCGGCGGAAATCTCATCCTGAAAGAAAAGATCGGCGTAAAAGAATAAGATGACGACCACAGCCAAACACAACGAACAGTTCACCGACGATGAGATCATCGCGCGTATCCTCGCGGGAGAAACGCCGCTGTACGAGATCATCATCCGCCGTTACAACCCGTTCCTCTACCGGG
>CAMLEF010000401.1 GCA_946478675.1 uncultured Flavobacteriales bacterium
CTTTGTACCGCGTACCGAGCGCTTCCGCACAATCTTCCACCACGAGCAGGTTGTGCTCTTTCGCACTCGCAAGCAGCGGATCCATATCGCAGGGATGGCCGTACAGGTGCACGGGCATGATCGCTTTTGTTTTCGGCGTGATGAGGCTGCGCACCGATTCCGGCGAAAGCGTCCACGTTTCCGGGTCGACATCGGCGAGCACCGGCGTTGCGCCGCAATAAATCACGGCATTGACGGAAGCGGCGAACGTCAGGTCAGGGACAATTACTTCGTCGCCTTCTTTGATGCCGAGCGCTGCCAATGCAAGATGAATAGCAACAGTGCCGTTGCTGACGGCAACTCCGAAGGGAGCTTTGCAATACGCCGCAAAATCTTTTTCAAAACGTTTGACGAATGCGCCCTGCGAGCTGATCCAGCCTGTCGTGATGCATTCGGTGACGTACTGCAGCTCTTTGCCGTTCAGCTGCGGCGTCATCACCGGGATACGGTGCGCGCGGCCGAAGCTGGCGTAATCCACAGGAATATTCTTCTCGTCGACCAGCGGAATGTGGCGCACGGTAGAGGAAAGTTTGGCCAGCACCTGGTCGAGCGGCGTATTGACGGGCAGCGAAGTGAAATTCACGACCATGATCTGCGCGACCGGCGTATCGAGCGTTTTTCCGCCGAGCAGCGCGCGACGAATATCACCGTCTGTTACAACGCCGACCAGCTTTTGCGAGGCATCCACGACGAAACAAATGCCCTGTGCATTCGCATCGATCACCGCAAGCGCTTCTTTCACCGAACGATCGTCACGGATCAACAGCTCGCCAATTTCAGGAATATGACTCATGGGATTTAGGAAAATCAGTACCCTCAAAGGTACATAATTTCGGAAGAGACGGGCGTTCGGCCGAGGACGGGCCGCTCAGGAAAACAGCAGCTTTTCCATTTGCATCAGCGCTTCCGCGGATTGCTTGCGGACTTCCAGCACATGCACGACAAAGGCCGCCTCTTTCATCAGCGGACGGAACCAGTAATCTTCTCCGAACGGCTGGTTGTTGTCGTACAATCCTTCGTTGTCGCTGTGATGGACGCAGCGCGTTACCGGCAACACCTGCTGCGCGGCTTTCACCAAATCGAAGCCCAGCGTGTTGGCGGAAACTTTCAGGTGCGCCGTATCGAGAAGAATTCCGGCGCGGGGATCTGCAATAGTCTCGACGAACCGCAGCATTTCTTCCGCTTCCACGCAGAGCAGCGGGTTGGCGCCGTCTTCGTAAACGTTCATCTTCGCCAGCACGTTATTCTCGAGCAGGAAACCCGTCGGAAGATCCGCAGTAGCAGAGAGCACTTCTTTCACCGAAGCGAGAAAAATTTCCCAATGCTTCGGGCGATCGAAGCTGCGTACACGAGAGAGTTGCTGACCGAGCTCCGATGGCTGAGGATCGATGCAAAAGCCGGCATGCGCAGAAAAGAACGGCGCACCGGCGGCATAGCTCAGGCGGATTCCGTTCACGCAATGATCGATGGATTTGCGGCGGATCGTTTCGTTGCCGCTGGCGAGATTGAGCACGAACGGTTCCTGCGGCGCCGGGAAATAATTATGCGCAAAACGACGCAACGGCGCTTCGAGGAACACTTTTTCCATATCCGCGCGATACGGCATCCCGGAAGAAAACTCCAGTGCAAATTTTTCGCTGACGCAACGATCGATCATCTCTTCCGCGGATTCACCCATGAAAGCCAGCGAGCTCATCACCGCGCTGCGTTCCGGTTGTGAATTCCATTCGTAAAAGCTGAACGTTTCGCGTTTTTCTTTCAGCTCAAAACCGAAATCACGATAGAGCGCAATCGCAGGTTCATTACTATTATCAACCGACAAACGCACTTGTCGCAACCCGAGCGCCGCAGCCGAATCCATCAGCCGCTGCATCATCTTTCTTCCGTAGCCTTTGCCCCTCGCCTGCTCCGTCACCGCAATGCCCAGCCACGTTACGCCGTCCTCGCGATCGAGATGCCCGTACGCAACGGGCGCATTTTCCGCTTCGAGCATCCAGGTGCAGTGATGATTGCTGATCACGCTGAACGGACGTTTCGCAAAATAGCGGAAGGTCTCCAGCGAATTCCCTGCGCTTTGCACGAATTTCTCCAGCGGTGAGAGGTCAGAAAGAGTGACGCGAATGAATTTCATCGGGAAAAAGTTCAGCGAAGATCAACCGACGCTTCGGTCAGCGCTTCGTCTTTTTTAAGATCCTGCAGCAGTGGGCGGCCGATCACCTGGGGAAGAAATTTCGGAGAGAGACCGTTCGCCGGCCGTTTGAAACCGAGATCAGCAGCCGTGAGCACCGTTCCTTTTTTCAGATCGGTGCGCGCGACGAGCGAACGACGCATGCCGAACGTGTTGCGCTTTTCCGCTTCGGAAGGAACTTTCACGCCGCTGCCGAGGCATTGCTCGATGTTCCGCACGCCGTCGATCAGCTCGCGAAACGCTTCCGGCTCGAGCGAAGAAGAATGGTCCGGGCCCGGCAGGTGATTATCCAGCGTAAAATGTTTTTCGATCACTTCCGCGCCCAATGCAACAGCGGCATAACACGCATAATTATTCGGCACGTGATCGGAATAACCGACGCGCACTTTCAGCTCGTCGCGCATCGTCAGCATCGCACGGATATTCGTATCGCTGATCTTCGAAGGATAATCGGTGTTGCATTGCAGCACAATGATGTCGTCGTTACCCGCCGTTCGGATCGCCTGCACTGCTTCGCGCACTTCTTCCATCGTGGCCATGCCCGTGGAAATAATCATCTGGCGGCCGAACTTCGCTACGTATTCGAGAAACGGCGTTTCCACCAGCTGGCCGGAAGCGATCTTGAAACCGTCGACTCCGATGCTATTGAGCAGGTCGGCGTCTTCCGGGTTATACGGCGTCGACAAAAAGCGAATGCCTTTTTTATCGCAGTAATCTTTGATCGTTTTAAACGCTTCACGATCCAGCTCCAGCTTCTTCAGCATCTCGAACTGGCTTTCCTGGCGGTCGGTCACTTCGAGCTGGTAGCTGGCTTTCGGAGAAGTTGCGGTAACGATCTGCTCCGCTTTGAACGTCTGGAACTTCACGCAATCCGCGCCGATCTCAACAGCTTTGTCCACCAGCTGCAGCGCCATCTCGAGGCTGCCGTTGTGGTTGACGCCGGCTTCGGCAATAATGAACACTTTTTGCATAGCCCTGCGAAGTTAGGAATTGACGCGCAATCCGGGATTCCGCAAAAGTGTTGCAACTGTTATAAAAACAAAAGGCACGAAGGAATTCCTCCGTGCCTTTCAGTTGTTTTTCAATCGTCAGTTGATGATGCGGTCCAGCGAAGCTTTCTGCCAGGGCAACCACGTTCCTTTGTTCACGTATTCCCAGATCTGCCGGCGGAAACGGTCCTGGTTGTAGAACGTGAGCAACACATCCGTGCAAGGTCCGGCCAGTCGTCCATTGGCGCTGAAGCTTGCCTCCACGAGATTCGCCATCAGCTTCTCGTCGAAATAATCGAGACGCTTCAACGCTTGTGCTGCGTTCACACGCGTGCGGAATTCATACGACTGGTTCGTGTACGCCACGAGCTTGTTCAGCGATTCCTGGTCGTTCGACGTGCGCGCTTTTACTTCGAGCCATTTTACTTCGAGCGATTTGCCGACCGCGCCGGGAACGCCTTTCGTCATCTCGAGATAACGCGGCGCATTCTGCGGGAACTGCATCGAAAGCTTATCCAGCGTCGAAGCAACGACATCATACGAAGGAGAGCTCAGCAGCTTTTCATAATCCGCAATCTTCGAAGGTGCGACTTCCAGGAACGCGTACGGCATTCCCTGCTTTGGGACGATGACAGCGACGCCTGATCCGGGGGGCAGTCCTTCCAGCTGCGGATCGCCGATCATCGACACGATCTGCGCCAGCTGCCGCTCCACCG
>CAMLEF010000402.1 GCA_946478675.1 uncultured Flavobacteriales bacterium
CATTCACGCAATCGACTTGTAATGCATCGAACGGCTCTGCTTCTGTTTCCGTCAGCGGCGGCACAGGCAGCTATACGTATGCTTGGGCGCCCACGGGAGGCAACGCAGCCACCGCCACCGGCCTCGCAACTGGTCCTTATTCCTGCACGATCACCGATGCGAACAGCTGTACGTTAACAGTAACAGTCAACGTTCCCAACGCCGCAGCACCAACCGCAACGATCAGCGCCACCACGAACATTTCCTGCTTCGGCGGATCGAACGGTTCAGCTACGGTAACAGCAGCAGGCGGCGCAGGCGGTTACACGTATTCATGGTCTCCTTCCGGCGGCACGAATGCAACAGCATCCGGATTGCCGCAGGGAACGTTTGTCGTATCGGTGACTGACGCGAACGGCTGCACCGCTACAGCAACAGCAGTTCTTACTCAACCTGCCGCGTTAACGGCAACCGCCACTTCTGCTGCTGTGCTTTGCAACGGCGGAAGCACCGGCTCCGCCTCGGTCAACGCAAGCGGCGGCATCGGGCCTTACACGTATTCATGGTCGACCTCACCGGCGCAAACCGGGATGAACGCAACGAATCTTGCCGCAGGAAATTATTCGGTAACGGTTACCGATGCGAATGGTTGCACCGTGCAGGCCACGACAACCGTTACACAACCGGCCCCGCTTTCCGTCACGTCGACAGGATTGCCGGCCGCTTGTTTCAACAGCTGCGACGGACAACTCATCACGATTCCCGCAGGAGGAACGCAACCGTACAATTTCCAGTGGTCGACGGGCTGCACGCAACCGGCCTGCAACAACATTTGCGCAGGAACCTATTCCGTGACAGTAACGGATGCGAATGGCTGCAGCGTGAACGACGTCGCAACGGTTACGCAACCCACGCTTCTTTCAGCCAACGCCACTTCGGTCACCGCACATTGCAATCATGCCGATGGCAGCGCAGCAGTGGTTGCGGGTGGCGGTTCCCCGGGATATACGTACGCGTGGCAACCGACGGGTCAAACGACTTCATCGATCAGCAACATCACTTCCGGCAATTACAGCGTCACCATCACCGATGCGAACGGTTGCATGCTGACCGCTTCCGTTACAGTCGGCAATCAACCGGGCGTAGGCGCTACGATCGCTTCTTCGTCGAACGTTACTTGTCCCAACGCCTGCAACGGCAGTGCAACCGTCAGCGCTTCCGGCGGCAATGGTCCTTATCAATACAGCTGGTCGAGCGTTCCGGTGCAGAATACCGCAACCGCATCGAACCTTTGCGCAGCGAGCTATTCCGTTCTTGTCACGGACGCGAATGGTTGCCAGGACTCCGCTTCGATAACGATCACGCAACCACAGCCGCTGCAATTCACGATCAACAATCCGCCGTGGCTGTGCATCGGCCAGAGCTACACGCTTACAGCAACGGCAACCGGCGGAACCGCTCCTTACACGTACAACTGGTCGTCCGGCCCGGTAGTTTCTCCGACAGTAACGACAACTTATACGCTGACGGTAACCGACGCGAACGGTTGCACGGCAGCACAACAGACCGTTACGGTGAACGTGCATCCTCCGTTGAACGTAACGGCAAGCGGCGGCGGCACCACCTGCGCAGGCGGAACGGTAATGCTCACGGCGAATGCGACCGGTGGCAACGGCGGACCGTATTATTATTACTGGCCGGCGTTCCAGTCGAACAACAGCTCGGTTAATTTTGTGCCGAGCGCATCGGCGAATTACAACGTTATAGCGACTGACAATTGCACCAGCCAGCAGGCGACGGCGAACACTTCGGTCTTCGTGCCGACGCCTCCGATCGTAACGCCGGCAGCGGTTTCACCCGAAGGCTGCGCGAACATGTGCACGCAATTCTCTTCGGATGCGCCATCCAGCTCCACGGTGCTCTGGCATTTCGGTGACGGCGGAACATCGACGGCCATGACGCCGAACCATTGTTATCCGCAGCCCGGCAGCTACAACGTTTCGCTCGACGTGACCGACACGAACGGTTGCCTCTACACGTACGTTTCACCGAACATGATCAACGTGCATGCGAATCCTTCGGCGGATTTCTCGCTCGGCCCGCAACCGACGACGATCCTCGAGCCGCAGATCTGCTTCACGAACCTTTCTTCGAACGACGTAACGCAGTGGTACTGGAACTTCGGCGACCCGAACGACCAGACGACGGATACGCTGACGAACACCTGTCACGTGTACGGCGACACCGGCCATTACTGCGTCGATTTGATCGTGCATAACACGTACGGCTGCTGGAGCACGGTGGAATACTGTCTCGACATCCAGCCTTATTACACGATCTACGTACCGAATGCATTCACGCCGAACGGTGACGGAACGAACGATGATTTCAAACCGTCGCTTTACAACGTGCTGCCGGATTCGTACAGCATGCTGATCTTCGATCGCTGGGGCAACCTCATCTTCCAGACCACCGACATCAACGAAGGTTGGGACGGACGCGTGAAAGGGAAATCAGCGATCGCGCAGATCGATACGTACGTCTGGAAAATCTACGTGAAAGATTACACGGGAAAACCGCACCAGCTGATCGGGCACGTTTCGATCATCAAGTAGTGCAGCCCGCTAAATAAACGGCTACTGAGCAATTATTAATTTGCCGGTAGCCGTTTTATTTGGAAAAAACTTCAGAAGTTAATTCGCCTGGATTTGGAACCTGTGCCCCTTTCTCCGCAGCGAAATATCCGTGTGAATCATTTTGCCTTCATCCAGCTTCACCATCGGGTGCTCCTCGCCCATTAATTCCGCATCGAAGAATTCAGAATTGATCGTGACGTAAATCTCCTGCCCGTTCTCACGGAAGAAATATTCCGTCCCTTCAATCGGCAATTCCGGATCAATGCCGTTTTGCGCGAGATAAGTCGTATCGAAAAAAAGACGCATGGGAAAATCCACCGGCAATACGTCTTTGTATTCGCGCAGCTTTTTTCCTTTCAACGTATAGAAACGCATCCGCTGACGGCACATCACGAAATCGCAGAATTTGGTTTCGACGCAGAAGAACTGCTCTTTTCCTTTAAAGAGATGAAGCGTAACGTAACGCTCCGACGCATCTGTAAAGGCAAGCACGCCGATACTATCAATCAGCTCTGTGATCATAAAACGCCGGCCATTCTCCGAGGACATGCCCAGCCCTATGGAATCCAGCATCGCTTTCCGCTCTTTCACCGGGAACGAATCGCTGTCCATATCGAAACAGAACGTCTTCGTAAAAACAGAATCCGGCAGCGTAAGAAATAATTCCGACAAGGAAAGTTGCTTTGCCGGCAGGACAAAAGAAACCCCCAAAGCAACCAGCAGAAAAATTCGTTTTAGCATAGTCGCTTTGGAGTTTTATTGTTTTCAGAAAATCAGAACAGCTTGCCCTGCCCGCCTTTTTTCTTGCCCTCCTCTTTCGTCTTGCGGAGCTGCGCCAGCGGACTGTCACCGCTTGCTTCCATCTCCAGCTCTTCGTCGGTCACATTGGCGAACGGATCGATCATGTCGATGTCCTTGATCTTGTTTGCGGAAAGCTTGTTGCCTTTCGCACGCATGTTGCGGACTTCGATGAACGTATCGGCGTCGATCGTTTCGGGCTTCGGCTCCTCGCCTTTCACCTTCGCGAATTTCAGCTCGACTTTCTGTCCCGGGTGATTCGAGACCGCTTCGAGGCGCGACTCGGCATGCTCCGTGATGAACAGCGTTTTCTTGTCCGTCAGTTCGAACTGGAAACGCTTGATGAAATACTGCTTGCTGTCGCCGTCGAAATACACCGCGGTCGTCGTTGCCGACGGATCATATTTCTCGATCAGGATCATGTCCTCATCGAAGTGAATGGACGTCTCGGTGCCCGTCATGCGGTAATGGCCGGACTGCGTCACCGTGAGAATGCGGTCTTCCGGTCCG
>CAMLEF010000403.1 GCA_946478675.1 uncultured Flavobacteriales bacterium
CAGGTTGCGCATCGATTCGTAGAGAATGTATCGGAACGGGTAAGCGAAATGATCCTGCTTTTCGTTCTTCACGACAGGATTGCAGGCCTGTACCACGCCGCCGCGCACGGTATCCACGGTAGCGATGGCGTTTTCCATGAAGAGGCGTCCGTCTTTGTCGTTGTAAACCGTGAGCCCGAACAGCGGATCTCCGATCGGGGCGACGGCCGGAAAATCCAATTCTATGTGTTGATCGTCGGTGACGCGGATAGCGGAAGCGCAGGTGTTTACTTTCTGCGAGTTGCCGTTCGAGAGCCAGGCGCTGAGCGTGGATTGCTGGTCTTTGAAATGCGTGTTATAGCCGGTGACGGTCACCGTAAACGGGGCGGAGGAGGTAGATACCGCAGAAGAGTTAGCCGTGAGCAGGCCGGGTGCGAGGGGGATGAGGATGCCTGCGCTGAACGTTCCAAAAAGGAGCACTACGCACAGCCATTTCCACCAGTTCCGCTTCATAATTTCAGGAGAATTTTAATCGCGCCAAAGGTACGGAAATAACAAGTAGGCAAGTGTTATTACAACAACGTTTAACGCCGCCAGGACGCCGAGATACGCTCCTGCGCCGCTCCATCCGAAACCGTCGGCGGCGTGCTTGGATAATTTGATGGCCGCCAGCAGCATCGGGAGCACCACCGGGAAGCCGAGGATCGCCATCAGCGTGAAATTGTTGCCGGCTTTCGACGCAATGGCCGAGATCATCGTGAACGAAGCCGCCAGCCCGGTGCAACCCATGAAGAGCGTGAGCAGGAAAAGCGGGGTATTGCCGACGGGATAACCAACGAGGAAGGCGTAAATGAGCAAACCGGCAAACCCGAGGAAGGTCATCAGCACGGCGTTGTAAATGAGCTTGGACAGCAACACGGCGCGCGGATCGGCGAGGGTGTAGAGGTAGAGCAGCCGGCCGCGGCTTTCCTGTGCGAAGCTGCGCGCCACACCGGTCACGGCCGCGAAGAGCAGGATTACCCACAGCAGCGCGTTCCAGGCGGGAATGTCTTTCAGCACGCGGAAGCTGAATTTGCTGACGAAGACGGTGGAAACCACGTACAGCAGCACGCCGTACAGCGCGTATTTCTGCCGTTGTTCGAGCAGCAGCTCACGTTTGATCAGCGCGGTGGTCTGGTTCCAGAGATTCACGGCGCAAAGGTACCAAAGATTAAAAACGGAAAACCGATCTTCCGCAGTAATGATGACGCAGCAGATCAGTTTTCGCGGAAAGCAGAAATGCTACTGCATGTTCGTATACGAAAGGTGAAATATTTAGCAGGCTGCCCGACATTTATACGTTGCCCGCCAATTGCTAACTTTAAACTTCCAAACCACACGCTCATGAAAAAGATACTCGCACCTGTTGTCATTGTCCTTTCACTGATCTCGATCGCCATGCAAACCGACACGAAACCGAAAACGCTTCACGATTTCAAAGCGAAAACTCTTGACGGGAAAGAATTCGACTTCTCCTCGCTCAAAGGAAAAAAAGTAATGATCGTAAATACGGCTTCCGAATGCGGTTACACGCCGCAGTACGCGGACCTGCAGGCGCTGTACGACAAGTATAAGTCGACCGGCAAATTCGAGATCATCGGTTTTCCCTGCAACCAGTTCGGCGGACAGGAGCCCGGCACGAGCACGGAGATCAAAACCTTCTGCACGAAAAATTACGGCGTGACGTTCCAGATGATGGAGAAGATCGATGTGAAAGGAGACAACCAGGCGCCGATCTACAAATGGCTCACGCATAAATCGGAGAACGGCGTAGAGGATTCGGAAGTTTCCTGGAACTTCAACAAATACCTCATCGACGAGAACGGTCATTACGTTCGTCACGTGACTTCGAAAGAGCTGCCGAATTCGCCGGAAATTATTTCGTGGATCGAAGGGAAATAATCCTGCGTTTTATGACTATCGAAACCCTGAAAAGAGAAATCCACAAGAAGATCGACGGCATCGATGATTCTGCTTTGCTGGAAGCGATTTATACAATATTGAACCAGCGGAACACGCCGGCGCGATACACGTTAAGCCCTGAACAACAAGAGGAACTCGACAAGAGGCTGGAGCTGCACGATTCCGGGAAAGCGAAATATTATTCCGCTACCGAAATGCGGAAAAAAGTGACCGGCAAACGAAAGAAATGATGCTTCCGGTATTTTACCAGGAACGGGCCATTACGGAAATACAAGAGGCTTTTGACTGGTACGAAACGCAGCAACCAGGTTTAGGCTACCGCTTTGTCGATGCTGTTGATGAAACCGCAGAAATCATATCGGCTTATCCATTTGCTTCACCCGTTAAGCGTCGCAATATGCGGGAAGCATTGGTTGCTCCATTTCCGCATATTATGATTTATAAAGTTGATGCTGCTGCAATTTATGTGTTGGCGGTCTTTTCGGCCAGGAAATCACCGGAAGGAAAATATCGCAAGCGCTGATCATTTCTCCTCTTTCAGCTCATTCCACATCTCCGCCGCAATCTGCCAGGAATCATCGGCGTTGCGCTTCCAGACGGTGAGGTATTTGTAATTCCAGCTCATCCGGTTGTGCGTATCCGTGCCGGAAGCCATGCCGGTTTCAATGCCGATCTCATACAGCAGATCGGGCGTGCCGGATACGGAGATGGTGTTGCGCGCGAGGTTAAACGTTCCTTTTTCATTCTTGAAATAGCCTGCGATTTCCGTCGGGCCGGTGATGAACGTTCCTTTCTCGGGGCAAAGCCGTGCGCCCTCCGCATACAGCGCGACCAATGAATCGTAGCTGCCGCGCAGGATGAGCCCGCAACGCAGCTGCTCCAGGTTGGCAATACCGTCGTGCATCACCATCGGATCGAAGGGCGGAGCCGGTTTCGTCGTGTCCGTCTTCACGGAATCCGAAACGGTCTTCGGCTGGTTGGGCGTGCAGGCGGCGAGCAACAGCAAAGGGAGCAGCAACAGGTTTTTCATGCTGCAAAGAAACGCAAACGACTTCATTTGTAAATGTGTGCTGCCTGTCGGTGCCTGGAGCTGCGGTCTTCCGGATTCCGTACTTTTGTCCCGACAAAAACAACTTCCGTGAGTATCGATATTCTTGCAATCGGCGTTCATCCTGATGATGTGGAACTGAGCTGCGCCGGCACCCTGCTTAAGCATATGGCTGCAGGCTATACGGTCGGACTACTCGATCTCACGCGGGGAGAACTCGGAACGCGCGGCACACCGGAGCTCCGTTTGAAAGAGGCCGAAGCTTCCGCAAAAATTCTCGGCGCTCGTTTTCGCGAAAACCTCGGGATGGCCGACGGATTTTTCGTCAACGACCAGGCGCACCAGCTGAAGATCATTGAGAAGATCCGCGAGCACCGTCCGAAGATCGTGCTGTGCAATGCCGTTTCCGATCGTCATCCCGATCACGGCCGCGCGGCGCAACTCGTGGAAGAAGCCTGTTTCTATTCGGGATTGCGAAAGATCGAAACCGGTTTAAACAAAAGCAAGCAGTAACCCTGGCGGCCGAAAGCGATCTATCATTACATCCAGGACCGCACGCTGAAGCCCGACCTGCTCGTCGACGTTTCGGATTTTGCGGAAAAGAAATTCGAAGCCATCCGTGCTTTCGCTTCACAGTTCTACGATCCGAATTCACAGGAGCCGTCTTCGCCGATCTCTTCGAAAGAATTCATGGATTCGGTCGCTGCGAAAATGCGCGTGTGGGGAAGAGAGCTGCAGGTGGAATTCGCAGAAGGATTCACCGTAAAGCGAATGATCGGCGTGAACGACCTGCTGACGTTAATTTGAACGAATTTTAAAAAGTAGACCTCGAAGGTTTCAGAAAACCTTCGAGTTCTACATTTTTAGTCGCTGATTAAATATTCTGGTTAAAAATAACCCACGCTTTTTAGGCCA
>CAMLEF010000404.1 GCA_946478675.1 uncultured Flavobacteriales bacterium
ATTAAATCTTCTGATTAAAAATCTCCCACGCTTTTTCGGCCTGCAGCTTCAGCATGTCGTAACCGTTCAGCACGAGCGCGCCTTTCGCTTTTCCGCGTTTGAGAAATTCCGTTTCCGCAGGATTATACACGAGGTCATAGAGAAAATGATCCGCCGTGATGAATTCGTACGGAATGGACGGCGCTGCCTGCACATCAGGAAAAGTGCCGACAGGGCTTGTGTTCACGATCAGCTTGCAGGCCGCAATTACATATTGATTTAACTCTTCGTAAGTGAGAACGGTTTTTCCCGGAAGATTTTTTTTCTCGCGGGAAACGAAGATGCATTCGACGCCGATGTTGCGCAACACGTATTCCACTGCTTTCGATGCGCCACCCGTGCCGAGGATCAGCGCGCGTTCGTGATGCGACGCAAGAAACGGTTTCAACGATTGCCGGAAGCCGTACACGTCGGTGTTGTAACCGCGCAGAAAAAAGTTCCGTGTTCCGGGTTCCGTGTTCGGGGTTCGTTGAATGCGAATGGTGTTGACGGCCCCCACGGCTTTCGCGGTTTCGTCCAGCTCGTCGAGGAATGCGATGACTTTTTCCTTGTGCGGGATCGTTACGTTTAATCCGCAGAGTTCCGGATTGGCTTCTAAAAGCGCGGGCAACTGCTGAAGATCTTCCAGCGGGAAAAGACGATAAGCCGCGTCGGTAATATTTTCGCGGCGGAATTTTTCCGTGAAATACTTCTCCGAGAAAGAGTGGGAGAGCGGGTAGCCGATCAGACCGAACAGCCGCACGGTTACGCGGATTTTTTCCGTTCGGAACGGGCGCGGAAATAACCGAAGATCATCGGCAGCACCGAGATAAGAATGATCGCTACGACCACCGCTTCGAAGTGATCATGGATCCACGGAATGGTGCCGAGGAAATAGCCGGCCAGCGACATCGTGCTGATCCAGAGAACGCCGCCTGCGATATCGTACGGCAGGAATTTCCTGCGGTAATTCATTTCACCGACACCGGCGACGAACGGCGTAAACGTGCGAACGATCGGAACGAAACGCGCCATGATGATCGCTTTCGTGCCGTATTTCTCGAAGAAGCCGTGCGTTTTTTCGATGTACGCCTGCTTCACGAGATTACGGTTCCCGATACGCAGGTTCACCGCCCATTTTCCGAGGAAGCGCCCGATCGCGTAATTGGAATTGTCGCCGAGCACAGCCGCCAGCACCAGCAAACCGATCATCGGAAGGATGTGCAGCGTGGCGTTCGGATCGTTCGCCGTACGTGCGCACAATGCGCCTGCCGCAAACAGCAATGAATCGCCCGGGAGAAACGGCATGATCACCAGCCCTGTTTCCACAAAAATGATGAGGAACAGCACGGCGTAAATGGTCGTTCCGTATTCATTCACCATCGCATCGAGATGCTCGTTGATGTGGAGAATGAAGTCGAGGGCTTCTTTGAGCATGGAATGGGGGAGTTCGGAGTCAGGAGTTTGGAGTTCGGAGTTTCGGATTGAAAATACTCCGAACTCCGCGCTCCAGACTCAGGACTGTCTTAATAAGTGGGGAGGGAAGGATCGATCTCTCTTGCCCAGGCGAGGATGCCGCCTTTGAGGTTGTAGAGGTTCGTGAAGCCGTGCTGTTTTTCGAGCGCCTGGACAACGGAAGCGGAACGTGCGCCGCTGCGGCAGTGAATGATCACGGGCTTGTCTTTCGCGATCTCATCCACGTGCTGGAGGATTTCTCCCATCGGGATGAGTTGTCCGTCGATTGCTGCAATTTCCGCTTCGTGCGGCTCGCGAACGTCGATCAATTGATGCGCTTCGTTATTGTCGCGCATGCGTTTCAATTCCTGGACGGTTACTTCTTTCATAGCGGGTAAAAAAATAGGGTAGGCGGATGGATCCTTCGGTGCCCGGAATCGACGGATCAGGTCGGTTTTTGAAGTTTTTTCGGAAGGAAAGTAAAGAAGGTGTCGCCGCGGAGGCCGAGACGCAGGGTTTCGAGGGGAATGACTTCTTCGAAAGCGATATTGCCGAGGTTGACGTTGGCGCCGAACTGCTTGATGAAATAGATCTGCTGCGATTTCTGCGGCGCTTCCCAGAGGATATTCTCCGGTTTCACTTTCGAAATGATCTTGTTGACGAGCATCGTGTGCGTCGAACCGTTGCGGTGGTAAATGCCGACGGTGCCGCTTTCACGCGCTTCCGCGATCACTTTCCAGGAACCGGCTTCGATCTCTTTCAGCATCATCGACGTCCACTTGTTGGGATGGATGATGATGCCTTCTTCTTTCGAGCCGACTTCGCTGAGCACGGTGAAATGCTTCGAGAGCTTGTAGATGTATTCGCATTTCTCGTTGTGGTCCATGATGATGGAACCGTCGGAGACTTCCGCATGATCGAGCTTCAGCTTCTGCGCGAATTTGACGTACTCATCGAGCATGCCGCGGATGATGAAGGCTTCGAACAAAGTGCCGCCGAGATACACGCGCATGCCGGCTTCCTTGTAAAGCTTTACTTTTTCTGCGACGTTTTTAGAAACGACCGAAGTACCGAAACCCAGTTTGACGATGTCGACGAGGTGCCCCGCAGTCTCAAGCCACTGTTCCGCCTGCTTCAGTCCCAATCCCTTGTCCATTACCATCGTTAACCCGGTTTTGCGCGGTTTTTCCGGCCGGTCAGGGAGATGCGGGAGATCAATATTCATACGTTAACGAATTGCGAATCGGTTGCGAATATACGAATTACGCGGTTGGGGAAAGGGAAATGCGGTGAATTGCATTGATCCTGCGCACAAAAAGAAATCCGGACACAGGCGAAAGCCCGGTCCGGATTCCAGGATTCACTCCGCGATTACTCCTTCACGAACGACTGCTTTTCGGTCGTACCGTCGGCAGTTTGTACGGTGACGAAATAAACGCCTGCGGGCAATTGAGAAACATCCGCCTGGTAAACGTTTTTACCGGACTGTTTCGCAACCGCAACCTGCTGGCCGTTGGCGTTGAAGATGCGCACCTGCACCGTCTCGTTCGTTGCAACGGCAATGTTGATCTGCGTATTCGCCGGGTTCGGGAAAACGCTGATCGAGGACTGCTGCGCATTCGTGTTGGACGGGTTGATCATGCGTCCGCTGTTCGGGCCGTCAACGATCTTCACCTTGCGGCAGAAGGTGTTTTCGCATTTGTCGATGACATTGCCGGCTGCATCGTACACACATACCGTAACCGAGATGCACATGGTATACGTGCCGAGGGCAGGATACAGGTGATTCGGCGGCATGGTCGGTCCGGAATAGACCGGGGAACCGTCGCCGAAATCTACTTTGTAATGGCAAGGTGTGCCGCCGCTGTAGGTCGTTGCATCCGTGAAGTTGGCCAGCAACGGGTTGTTCTGCGTCGTGTACCAATGGAAATCGGCCTGCACCTGGCACGGCGTCGGATCGCACACTTGTACTTCATGGCAGATCTGGTTGCAGCAGGTTTCACCTTTCGAGCTGACTGAAATGATTGTCAGGCAAACCGTGTAAGTGCCGTTCGCAGCATAAGCGTGCGTCGGATCTTCCAGCGTAGAAGTCGCGCCGTCGCCGAATTGCCAGTACCAGCCTACGACCGGCGAAACGCCATCGTTACGGCCGTCGAAGGCAACAGGGTTGCAACCGCTCCAGTTGAATTCCGGTTTCGCATCGCACGGGAAATCGCAGGTTTTGCAATCCGACTGGAAATACAAACCGTACAGCGCGATGTTGTAGCAGTCGCCGCTGACCGTGTTGCCGAACGTCGACGTATTCTGTCCGGGCGTTACGACCGTCGGAACATCAATAAAGTTCCACCAGTCTTCCGTCACGGTGTACGGCGAGTTGTTGTTCAGCGTCAGCTGTGAGCCGAGGCCCTGTAGGTCA
>CAMLEF010000405.1 GCA_946478675.1 uncultured Flavobacteriales bacterium
ATGACACTGCTGAAATATTCTTCGGCAACAACATCAATTGTCGACGTTATTCCCGAATGAAACAGGAATGACAACCACTGTACGCACCGCTACACCATTCTTCTTTGCAGGAATCCAATTCGGCATACCGCGCACAGCGTCCTGCGCAGCTTCGTCGCATCCGTAGCCGAGCCCTTTCTGCACGGTGATGCCGCCGACTTTTCCGTCGCTTTCAATGACGACGCGCAGCAGCACGGTTCCTTTGATGCGGTTTTCAAAAGCGACCAGCGGGTAAACAGTTCGTTTCGCGAGGTATTTTTCCATCGCGTCTTCGCCGCCGGGATAAGATGCACCGACGTCCGGATTTTTGACGTAGCCGCTCGGGTTAGAAACAAGATCGGAGCCGCCGGGAGAACCTTCTGTCATGATCGAAGCGGCGTCATTGACGATCTGTTTTGCTTCGGCATTGGTGGAATCGAGCGCTTTTTGTTCAGCGGCGGAAAGTTTCGGCGCGCGTTTGACGGAAAACGTATCGATGACCGCTTCGGTATCGGCAGCGCCGGAATCGAGATTGTTTCTGATCTCCTGCTGCTGCTCTTCCGAGAGACAGGAAACCAACGCGAACGAAAGCAGGAAGACCGCCAGCTGTTTTTTCATCGGTGCGAATTTCGGGAGAATAATACGTTGGGGGATCAAAAGCCGCAGATTACGCTAATGGGCGCAGATTTTTTTTTGACGGGCTATTTAAAATCGCGAACGCTGTTTTGCGCGCGGGCAACACTGTCGGCAACACGTGCACTGTCGGCTTTCGCAAGCTTGTAGACAGTGGCGTTCACCTCTTGCTGGGCCACGGCGTAAATGCTGTCGGCGAAATGGGTGCTGTCTTTTCGCAAAGCAGCCTGCCGGTTGGCCATTACCGTCGAATCAATGGCAATCGAATCACCGGTAATATGTCCAGGTTCGCCTTGCGTATGACAAGAAGTAAACAGCACACTTCCGAAAACGAAATACAAAGCCGCCAGGAAAATATTTCTTCGCGAAAAACGGGAAACGGATTTTACCGGAACAGTAATCTGCGCCGTGCGGAATCTTCCACAGACACGTTCACCTTCCGACTCTTTCAATTGCAGGAAAGCGATAATCTGCTCCTTGGTCTTTTTCGTAAAATCAACGACGACCTTGCAGCACTTATCGCAGAAACGGCCGCGCTCTTTCGGCGTCATCTCGTTCCAGTTTTCGGAACAGGGTTTTTCGACAACGATCATGCACGAATTTAGCGAAACACCTCAATCCTGCGTGCTGTCCGGCACAACGATCGGCGCTCCCATCGGCTCATGCGGCGGCGGCGTAACACATTTTACTTTCCCCATCTTCACGGCCGGCTTCTTCGTCGTCGTATCGCGGACTGTTGCTTGTCCCTGGTAATTGGCGCGGCCCGTCAGCGGAGCAGGTGAGTCGAGCGCCGGCTTTTCCGGCTGGTAGGCGACGGTTCCCATCGGTTGCTCTTTCTCCTGCATCCGAGTGCTTCCCGTCAGTCCGCAACCGGTGAACAGCGTGGTACCGAAAACCATCACCAGCGCCGCGAGAAAAACTTTCATTCTCCCGGTGAAACTGAAATTCTTTTTCTCAAAAACAGGCGGCGGGCTCACCTGGTCGGAACGAAAACGTCCGCAGATCTTTTCACTGCTGCGATCGCTGATGAAACGGATCACATCTTCCGTCGGCATCGTCGTAAAATCCATTACAACTTTGCAGCATTTGTCGCAGAAGCGGCCCTGCTGTTCGGGCGTCATGTTTCCCCAGTCTTCGTGGCAGGGTTCGGGAATCGCGAGATGGCTCATGAAATTTCTTGTTTTGAAAAATGAACAGAAATGTGGCAGGTTATTAATCAACGTCAGTCGAATCGGGGATTCGCAATTCGACCTCGCCCATGATCATCGGCTCGATCGTATCCTGCACCGGTGGTTGAATCCTGCACACGGGTTTTGTTTTGTGTTTCGTATCCGGAACAGCAGCGGTGCCGAGCTTCGCCGTATCGACGGCAATCGTCGTGTCGCCCATGAGATGTTTCACTTGCGGCGTATCGACATTGGCAACGAGCTTGCCCATCACTTCCGTGTTGCCATTGTCGCAGGAAGTAAACAGCAGGCTGCCGAAAACGAAATACAAGGCGGCAAGAAAAATTCTCTTTCGGAAAAAACGCGATTGCACAACGACAGGCGCCGTCACCTGCTCCGCTTGGAAACGGCCGCAGACTTTTTTCCCGGCGTTCAATTGATCTTTCAGAAATCCGGCGATCTGCTCGGTCGTCTGGCTGGTGAAGTCGACAACAACCTTGCAGCATTTGTCGCAAAGACGGCCGCGTTCTTTCGGCGTCATCGCGTTCCAGTCTTCGTGGCAGGGCTTGGGAATGGAAATCATGTTTTCGCGTTTGATCATAGGATGCGAACGAAAACAATTTTCCATACGAGGAATAAATTTTCTTCGTGATATCGCCACGAATGACGCGGATTACACGGATTTATAGACCCAAAAAGATTTCCATGCCTACCGTCAGCCGCGGCAGATCAACTGGCCCCCGTTTCCAACTTTTCCGCGGGCTGAACATTACATACTTATCACACGTTTCCTACACCTGGACAGGCAATGCCACACTTATCCGTTCCGGGAAAGCAGAGACGGGCGGGCTGCTATCTTTGCTTCATCATTCATGGGCACCTTCTTCAACGGACTTCGTCAACGGCTTTCTTCACTGCGGAAAAATTTCATTCCGCAGCTGAAACGTTTCGGGCGTTGGTACTGGTCGTTTTTGAAAAAGCGGAAAGGTCGCTGGACGACGGCGCTGCTGCTCTTTCTCGTGTATTATGCGTTTTGCCTGCCGCGGCATTTGTTCGGCGATCCGACCAGCACGGTATTGCTCGACAAAGACAATCACCTGCTCGGCGCGAAGATCGCTTCCGACGGGCAATGGCGTTTTCCCGAGCGCACGACGGTTCCGTACAAATTCGCGCAATGTATCGTGCAGTACGAAGACCGGCAATTCTATCATCATCCCGGCGTAAACCCGCTGGCGATCGGGCGCGCGATCAAACAAAACCTCAGCAATAAAAAAGTTATTTCCGGCGGCAGCACGCTCACGATGCAGGTGATCCGCATCGCGCGAAAAAATCCGCCGCGCAACGTCTGGCAAAAATTAATCGAAGTGATCTGGGCGACGCGGCTGGAGATCCGTTACAGCAAAGAAGAAATTCTTGCGCTCTACGCTTCGCATGCGCCGTTCGGCAGTAACGTGGTCGGCATCGACGCTGCTTCGTGGCGGTATTTCGGTCGCGAGCCCGACAAACTTTCCTGGGCGGAATCAGCGACGCTCGCAGTTTTGCCGAACAGTCCTTCGCTGATCTATCCCGGCAAAAATCAATTGCGGCTGAAAGAAAAACGCGACCGTTTGCTGGACCGTTTGCAGGCAGCCGGCGTGATCGATCAAAGCACCTGCGCGCTTTCGAAAGAAGAGCCGCTTCCCGGCGCACCGCACACGCTTCCCCGCCTCGCCCCTCACCTGCTCGACCGCGCCGCGAAAGATGGCCGGCGCGGACAGCTCGTGAAAACCACGCTCGATCTTTCGCTGCAGGAACGTGTGAATGCAATCGTCGACAAGCACCATCGCCGGCTGAAAGGCAACCAGATCAACAACGCTGCGGCGCTTGTGCTCGACGTGGAAACCGGCAACGTGCTCGCGTATTGCGGCAACACCGATGATCCTGCCGAAGAAGGCAACGGCGACGACGTGGACGTGATCACCGCACCGCGCAGCACCGGAAGTATTCTCAAGCCGTTCCTCTATGCCGGCATGCTCACCGACGGAGAAATTCTTCCGAATTCATTGGTGGCCGACGTGCCGACG
>CAMLEF010000406.1 GCA_946478675.1 uncultured Flavobacteriales bacterium
CTCTTGCGGGAAAAAACGCAGGCAATGGGGGAAAAAACGCGGGCGAACGGAGGAATGAAATTTTTGCTGAAAAGATTCATCTATCTTGCAACACTTATCATTCGTCGCATAAATCTTTGCCGGATGACCACCGGCGTCCTGTTTCGTATGCCCTCTGCGCGCCTCCTGTCCTTCCTCCTGCTCCTTTTGCCGTTTACCTCCCGTGCACTCGTCAACAGCGATTCTTTGCTCGCCGTATTGAACCGGCAGGAACCGGACTCCGCTCTTCTTGAAAAATATCTCGCGAAAGCGGCGGACATGGGCGGAGACGACGTTACGGCCGTCAAGGTCATCTGCAACTGGGCTTATGAAAAAAGCCGCGAGCTGAATATCCGCCAGGTGCAGGTGCATGCGTTGTACGGCATCGGGCGCGCTTATCTCATCACCGACGATTATGATCCTGCTACGCTTTACCTCAACCAGGCCCTGAAGCTTGCGCAACAGTTTAACCTGCCGACGACGGAAGCTTCCTGCTACACTTCGTTCGGAAATATTTATTCTGCCAACCGGCAGTTCGACGAAGCCACGCGCAATTACAAGATGGCCATCGACCTGTACCGCAAAGCCGGCGATTCAGCGAATGTGGCTACGGTGAGCTTTAACCTCGCCTCGCAGATCCTCGAAGCGGACGCCGATTCCAATGCCGCCCGCGACGGAATGCATTACCTGGACATCGCGCTTTCGATGATCAATGAAAAAAGCAATCCCGACGTTTATGTCAACGCCATCGGCATGAAAGGCTGGCTCTACAGCAACGCGGGACGCTACGACTCTGCCGCCTGGTTGCTCGCGGAGGCACAGCGTGTGATCGAATCGAAGGGCTACGACGAATACCGTCCGCAGATCTTTTATTACGGAGGATACCACCTGCTGAACATGCACCGGTATAATGAAGCAGCAGCTTATTTCAACAATGGCCTTTCGCTCGGAAGAAAAATGAATTCGATGTTCTGGGTGTACAATTTTTACGATGCGCTTTCCCGCGTGTATGCGGCGGAAGGCAACTATGAAAAGTCGCTCGCGTATTATAAAAATTACAAAGCCGCTTACGATTCGCTCGTCAATGCCGATAACTTCAACAAGGTGATCGACCTTCGACACCTGTACGAAAACGAGAAGAAAGAAAAAGAAATGCTGGAAACGCGAAGGGCCAAAACCATCAGCGATCTCCGGCTGGAAACCGAAAAACGCAGGCGCAACAATTTGCTGCTTTTAGCGGGTGGACTTTTCCTGGCGATCGTCGCTTTCGCTTTTCTCATCGTGCGACTGCGAAGCAACATCAGCGAACGAAAAAAAGCGTACGCGCGGCTGGAAGAAAAAAACACGGAGATCCGGCAGCAATCTGAAATACTGGTGCGGCAATCGAAGGAAATCGCGCGGTACCAATCACAGATGAATCCGCATTTCGTATTCAACGCGCTCAATTCGATCCAGGGACATGTGATGGGAGACGACAAGGATAAAACGATCCACCAGCTCCAGCGTTTTTCGCGGTTGATGCGGCAAACGCTCAACAATTCGGACCTGGAGCTCATCAGCCTGCGGGTGGAATTCGATTTCCTGCGACTGTTCTTTGATTTTGAAAAAGAACGATTTGAAAAAACAATCACGCTGCAGCTTGTCGCGTCGACCGATCCGGATGACACGTACCTGCCCCCGATGCTGATCCAGCCGTTCATTGAAAATTCATTGAAGCATGCGGGATTGGAAAGTGTGGCGGATCCGGTCATCCGTGTACAGGCAGAACAGGTTGGTCCGCTGCTGAAAATTACCGTTACGGACAACGGGATAGGCATTCGTCCATCGGCAACAGGCGGGATGGCGCATCCGCATGCCACCGACATCGTGCAGTCGCGGTTGCGGTTGCTGTTCGAAAACCAGCAGGTGCCGATGCCTTCTCCATTTTTCCGGATCGAAGCGGCGAGGGATTTTTCTTCGGGCACCAGCGTTTCTTTTTTTCTTCCGCTCATTAACCGTTTCTGAATATGAATTGCATCATCGTTGACGACGACATTCATTGTATCGCTTCACTCGAAGGCTTGCTCCATCGTTATGCGCCGCAGGTAAACATTGCCGGTAAAACGAGGACGATCGCGGAAACCGTTGATCTTATTCATCAACACCCGGTCGATTTGGTTTTCCTCGACATCGAGATGCAGCAGGAATCCGGCTTCGACCTGTTTCGTTTTATCGCAGAGCCGCGTTTCGGAGTCATCTTCACCACTGCGCATGAAAAGTATGCCGTGAAAGCGATCCGCAGCTCCTGCTTCGATTACCTGCTCAAGCCCATCGACGCCGAAGAGCTCGTCAGCGCGATCCATCGCTGGGAAGCGCAAAGCCGCCGCGCACCGGATACTGCGGGACGCGCCTCGTTGCTGATGGAAAATCTCCAACGCACCCCGACGCCGATCGAGCGACTGGCCTTACCATTGAAAGACGAGATCGTTTTCGTGAATGTCGGCGACATCATCTGCCTGCAGGGCGACGCGAAATACACGACGCTTCACCTGCGCAATGGCCAGAAGCTGGTCAGCTCGAGAAACATCGGCGAATTCGAAGAGCTGCTGGATCCTGCTTCTTTTTTCAGGTGTCACCGCTCCTGGATCGTCAACCTTCGCGACGTCGTGCGCTTCCTGAAAAACGACAGCCAGCTCCTGCTTTCCAACCAGCAGTACGCAGAAGTTTCCACGCGCCGGAAAGAAGAATTCCTCAAGCTCTTCAATAAAATCTAATCAGCAGGAAACGAATTTCCGAATGACCGAATTCCCGAATGACCGAATGACCGAATTTGCATTCGTTCTCCTCTTCTTTTCCTGTCTTTACCTCAATCCATGATTGTCTCCGCAACAATCGCAGCACAACCGCGTCTAACAAGCAGATCCCCGTCACAAAAAAACAAACCACTATGAAAAAGACATTGCTGCTGCTGCTCGTTGCAGGTTCTGCTATCGTTGGAACTTCTTCCTGCAACAAAGATGAAACCACCGATCTGACGTCGACGCCGGTAACGCAAACCGTAAACGTCAAGCTGAAGGCGGGCGAAACGTATTCCTATTCGCTGCCGCAAAACAAAAACAACGATCCCTACTCCATCACCACCGAAGCGCAGCATGCCAGCCTCAGCCAGCTGACGATCGACGGCACCGGTGAACGCGTTTACAAATACACCCCGTCCACCGGCTTCCTCGGCAGCGACCAGGTCGTGGTTTCGAATGACGCGCTGAGCAATGCGTCTTCCTCTTCGCAATGTTCCGGTCATCCGCGTCCGCCGCATGGAAATTGTTCGGGCAGCAGCGAAGATCATTACGTGGTGACGATCAACATCACGGTGGAGGACACGACGAGCGCGGTGGGGAAAAACAGTCACTGATAAAAAAAAAGCCGGGAGCATCGTTCCCGGCTTTTATATTTTCATCAGTAGCGCATCGTCATTCTTTAATCACCTTCACCATCGACACGTTATTTCCTGCGCGCACGCGGACGTAATACGATCCTGCGGCATAGTTATGGAAATCGATCGTAATCGCCGTGGTACTCTCGTACTGGTCCGCGCTCAGCTGCTCGCCCAGCGCATTATATACGCTGCAATACACACTGCTTCCTGCTGCACCGGGAATGGAAATCGTGAGAATGTCCTGCACCGGGTTCGGATAAACCGTCAGCCAGTCTTCCGCATGTTGCATTCCGTCACCACTGATGATCACGTTGAAGCAGGCCGACGTATCGCTGCATCCGTTCTCTGTAACGATCACGGCGTAGGTGCCCGAGGCGATCGGAACAAAAATCGAATCCG
>CAMLEF010000407.1 GCA_946478675.1 uncultured Flavobacteriales bacterium
CCTGGAGATTTTTCATCTGGCGGTTTTTCTCTTCGCCCATGATCTCTTTCTCCAGCTTGTGCCCGAGCTTGTAGTAGTGCAGCGCTTTTTCGAACTGACCGGTCGCTTCGTAAAATTCGTGGTAGGCCTGGTAGATCTGCATCCGGAGATAGCTGCTGGTCGAAGAGCCTGCGATCTTTACGCCGAGGTTGAGCTGCTCTTCGGCTTTGTCGTATTCTTTCTTCAGCCGGTAAAGCACGGCCAGCGCGATGTGATTGTTCAGCTGGTTGTGATGATCGCCGGCTTCGTCCTTGATGGCGTAGCTTTCTTTCAGGAATTGTTCCGCGAGATCGTATTTCCCCAAACGCGTGTACACGATGCCGATGTTGCCGAGCGTATTGGAATAATTGACGCGGTCGGGCGAGTTCTTCAGGATCTCTGCGGAGCCGAGAAACGATTCCAGTCCTTTTTCCGCATTCTCCAGCGACATATAACTGGCGCCCATGTTCACCAGCGCGAAAGCAATGCCGTGGCTGTAATTGTTCGCTTTGCTGAGGGCAAGCGCGCGTTCATACAGCACGATGGCTTCCTGCCATTCTTCAATGCGCGCATGCACGATGCCGGTATTGATAAGCGCGTTTACGGTTTTTGCCGGCGCGCCCATTTCTTCCGTCAGCGCGATCGATTTGTAGAAGTATTGCAGCGCCGCGGGATAGTCGCCCTGCTGCGTATGCGACTTGCCGATGGAGCTGATGCAAAGGAAGAGCTTGTCGTAATTTTTATTGGCGTTGAGCAGTTCTTCGGCTTCGGTGAGATGCTTGAGCGCATTCAGGAAATCGAACTGCATCTCTTCCGTGCGACCGAGGTTGAGCAGGCTTTCGCCGAGCTGGTTTTTATCGTTCAGTTCGAGGGCGAGCAGCCGCGCTTCTTCCGCGTACGTTTTTGCTTTGTCGATTTCCGTATTGCGAAACTGTTCGGAAAGCATGTTGAGCAACGGCAAACGCAATTCCGGCTCCACGGTTTGCTTCAGCTGCTGTTCCAGCGCGGCCATCTTCTCGGTACTGTTCTCGCTCATCGGGGTCGGGTGGGCAAACAAGATACGCATCAAAACGCCAACGGCAATCCGTAGATCTTTCCGCGGCTGAATTCCAACCCGGGCAGCGGCACTTTGACGAAGCCGACGACGTTGAAAACCGTTTTCAGCAGCGGCGAGCGCACGGGGATTTTCGTGAGATCGATGTCCGGCGCTAAATAGAACTGCCGGAAGCGTTCGAAGGTGCGCACGCTTCCGTCTGCCGCAACGACCGGCGGATTGCTGTGCCCGCCCACCATGCCGTTCGCGCCATAACCGACTGCGACGTTGATCCATTTCGGAAAACGCGTTTGTGTTCCGAGAAAAGAAGCCACGTTGATGCTGAGCCAATACGTCTGCCCGTTGTAATCTTTGATGAGCTGTTCGCTGAAGCTGCTGCCGAGCAACGCGGGGCGATATTGCGCATAGCCGCTGCGGTGAAAGCTGAATTTCGGAACGATGCGTTGATCGTGCCAGAGCATTTGCTGCCCGATGAACAAGCCGCTGCCGATCGTATTCGCGGCCATGTCGCCCCAGGAAAATCCCCAGCCCGAAGAGAAGCCGTCGAACATCTCGATGACGCCGAGGTATGCAAAGCCGGTGAGCCCGCCGTAGAGCGTCGCTTTGTTTTCTTTCACACCGCTCCAGCGCAGCAAACCGTAACTGATGCGGCCGGTGGTGTACGCCGTGAGCGTGTGACCGCATTTGTCCATCTGCAGCCATTCGCCGTTGTCGTTGAAGGTGTGGAAGGACGTTTGCGGGTAATCGTTGTACCAGATGGTGCTCAGGCCGATGAGCGAGCCTACGCCAAGCGCGCTTTCTGTGCCAATGACGATTGCTGCGCGTTTTTTGTTGAAGGAAGTTGCGTTGGTAAAAAAGCCGGGCTTGTCGGAGATGTAATCATGCTTGATCAGCGCGGTCTGTGGATTAATGCTGTCGATCTGCGTGTATGCAGGCTGAGCTGCAAACAGGAGAAGGAGAAGTAGGAGCAGCGACCGCATGAGGTAAAGATAGCGGAAGTAAAACCTTTGGGGTCTTGAAGACCTTTGGGGTTTTAAAACCTTTGGGGTCTTTGAGAACGGAATTTTCTTTTGAATTTCCAAACGTTTTCGTTGAATCACTTTTCCTCCAATGAAAACTGCATTGCTGCCGGTGAAAGAAGTAGACCTCGAAGGTCTTCGAGACCTTCGAGGTCTGCTTCAATTTTTTTTAAACTCTCCTGAAGTTTTTTAAGACGCTTGGGGTTTTAGAAACCTTTGGGGTTTTAAAGACCTTTGGGGTCTTTGAGAACGGAATTTTCTTTTGAAATTCCAAACGTTTTTGCAGAATCGTTTTTCTCCAATGAAAACAGCAACATTACAGACGAAAGAAGCAGACCTCGAAGGTCTCCGAGACCTTCGAGGTCTACTTCAGTTTTTTTAACGTCTGAGGTTTTAATGGCCTTTGGGGGTAAACCCTTTTTGGGCTTAAAGACCTTTGGGGTCTTTGAGAACGGAATTTTCTTTTGAAATTCCAAACGCTTTCGCTGAACCGTTTTTTCTCCAATGAAAGCTGCACTCGCTACAGACGAAAGAAGTAAACCTCGAAGGTCTCCGAGCCCTTCGAGGTTTACTAAACTTTCGATGTATAATTAAAAAAAAACTCCCCGCTTCTTCGGAAGCGGGGAGTCGCTGCATTCGCCTGCGATAGCTTCGCTTAGTGCGAAACGACCAGTCGGCGGGTGACGCTGAGCTCTCCCGTTTTCAGCGTCCAGAAGTAAATACCTGCGGGCAGCGTTTCCGTGGCGATGTGCACCGTGTGCGCGCCGGCTTCCATTTGTTCGTCTTTCGTAACGGTCTGCACGAGGCGGCCGGTCATGTCGACAACTTCGAGCGTGATGGGCGCATTTTCCGTCAGCGTGAAGACGATGTTCGCTGCGGCGTCGGCCGGGTTGGGCAGGCATTTCACAGCGGCGGTGTTGAAGGCCGGTGTGGCGATGCCGTTGGCGCTGCTCGGCGTGTAGTTGATGTTGCCGGCGAGCAGGCCCGTGTTGTTGTTCTCATCGGATTCGGAAACCGCATCGTATTCATCGACCCAGATGCCGAGGCGATAGGTGCCGGCAGGAATGCCCGAGGTGTTGTTGATGTCGATGTTCCAGTTGGAGATCGTGACGACGGAATTGCCGGAGAGGCTGTTCATCGTGGTTTCGCCGATCACCCAGTGGTTGCCGGAGCTCTGGTCGTAGAGGTACATCGCTACGGTGAACGAGCCTGCGCCGGTGCCGTCGTTATTGACTACGTCGACGCTGATGTTGTTGATGACGCCGTCGGCAGCGGGCGGATCGTAGGAATAGTTGATGCCGGGCGCGAGGTCCTGTGCAGCGAGTTTCATGGCTCCGCAAACGAGTGCGGCAAAGAGGAAAGTAATTTTCGTTTTCATGATGTTGTTGTTGGTTATGCCGCAAAGCTTGCACGAACTGCGCCACGTAATTTTCGTGGCTCCGTGAAAACGCCGCGAAGCGGAAAGTGAAATCGCGCGATGGGGCTGAACGCCTTTGTTTTCAAGGCTTGCAGGAATTTGCGTGTGACTTCACAAGGTTGAAGTGTGAGTGGAAGATGAACCACGGAGACACGGAGGCACGGAGCTTTTTTTCTCTGTGTCCCCGTGTCTCCGTGGTTTATTTTTTTGCGATGGAATTGCGGAACGGTTCCAAAATAGCCCGGATAGCAGCGGCACCCCGGAGACAATAAATAAAAAGCATACCTCGAAGGTTTCGAAAACCTTCGAGGTGTGC
>CAMLEF010000408.1 GCA_946478675.1 uncultured Flavobacteriales bacterium
AATAAAAAAATCACCTTTCATAAAAAACCTCCCCCGTATTAATTTTGCTTTTCAAACCAACGCTCCCAACTCCCAACTCCCGACTCCGAACTCCGGACTCTTTCAGAAGAAGTCATTCATCCCGAATTCCCGAAGAAGCGTTTCGTTTCGAATCCCGACGATTGGGAAGCGGGCATGATGCGCCAGCTGCAGCTGCTTCACCACTGGAAAACGACGCCGGAGAAAGTGTTCTTCACGCCGAAGCCGGAAGAGCCGAAAGACGTGCCGCCGCCGGTGAAGCAGGAAGAAGTTCCGCAGGCAAAAAACGAAACGCCAGCAGAAGTCACGGAAGAAACGCCGACTGCTGCCGACGAGATCAACACGCTGCTGTATGTGCTCGTGGAGCCGGGCGGTGCGGAGGATATTTCCGAGACGGAGGAAGAGATCATTCAGCAGGAAGAAGAACCCGGCTGGGAAGTAAAGCTCATCGAAGAAGACAAGCAGCCGGAGCCGGAGATCGCCGTTCCGCAAGACCCGGTGCAACAGGAAATCATCCGCGAAGCCATCAGCTCTGCTATTGAACTGGAGGTCGACGATACGCTTCCGAAGCCGGAGGAGCTGGTGCCGCCGCGCATTCCCGTGGTGGAAGAGCCGGAACCGGAGCCGCTGCGTCCCGTTACCTCGCAAAAGCCGGTCGTTCTTTCCGAAATCCCGGTGAAAAAGCCGGAAACGCAACCCGAACCGGAGCCGGAAACGACGGGCGAGCTCAGCTTTGCCGCGTGGCTGAAACAAGTGGGCAACGCGCCGGTGAAAACGGTCATCGAAACGCCGCAGCAACCGCAGGAAGAAACGACGCCGCCCGTATCCAAAAATCTGATAGACAGATTCATAAAAGAAGAGCCGCGGATCAGCAAGCCGGGAAAAAACAATTTCTACAGCCCGGTCAACATGGCCAAAAAGAGCGTGCAGGAAAGTGACGAATTCATCACGGAAACGCTGGCCCGCATCTACGCCAAGCAGGGCAATATTCCGAAGGCGATCCGGGCTTACCAGAAATTGAGTTTGAAGTTTCCCGAAAAAAGCAGTTACTTTGCAGCCCTTATCGAAGAACTGAAACGAACACCCCGATAAAAATCTGAATCAATGGCTGCTGTCATTTCCGTACTGATTATCCTCTGCTGCATCGTGCTGATCCTTGCCGTGCTGATCCAAAACCCCAAAGGCGGCGGTCTCGCATCCGGCTTCCAATCGGGCGCCCAGGTGATGGGTGTTCGCCGCACGGCCGACTTCCTTGAAAAAGCAACGTGGACGCTTGCAGTCCTCCTGTTTATCTTCAGCGTTATCGCTACGAGCCAGGAGCGCCGCACCGCAACGACCAGCGCCGATACGCCTGCGTCGATGACGAAAGACAAAGCCGGCGATTTCGACAAAAAAGGTCCGGGCAACAACGCTCCTGCAGCTTCCCCGTTCCAACCGGGCGGCGGACAGATGCCTGCAGCGCAACCGGCTCCCGGCCAACCGAAATAATACTGTAATCATTACAGCGAAAAATGTCAGGATGTCACTCCTGGCATTTTTGTTTTCAGGCGATCTGAAAATTTGACCGTTCAGCAGGCGCTGGCATAGATTTCGCCCGATGCTGCACGAATTGCTTTCTCAATTCACACACAAACCGTTTAACCAAATCAATTCATTGCATTATGGCTAATCCGAAGATTAAACCTTTGGCAGACCGCGTGGTCGTTGAAGCTGCTGCTGCGGAAGAAAAAACTGCAGGCGGTATCATCATCCCCGACACAGCAAAAGAAAAACCGCAGCGTGGCGTTGTCGTGGCTGTGGGTACCGGTAAAAAAGACGAGCCGCTGACCGTTAAAGTCGGTGACAACGTTCTCTACGGAAAATACTCCGGCACCGAAGTGCAGATCGACGGTAAAGATTACCTCATCATGCGCGAGTCCGACATTTTCGCTGTCGTTTGATCCGCATCAGTCTCTGAACCTTTAATCTTATTTTACTATGGCTAAGAATATCAATTTCAACCTGGAAGCACGCGACGCCCTCAAACGTGGTGTCGATGCACTGGCGAATGCAGTAAAAGTCACGCTCGGACCGAAAGGCCGCAACGTGGTTATCGATAAAAAATTCGGCGCTCCGTCCGTTACGAAAGACGGTGTTACGGTAGCGAAAGAGATCGAGCTGAAAGATCCCGTTGAGAACATGGGCGCACAGATGGTGAAGGAAGTCGCTTCCAAAACCGCTGACGTTGCCGGCGACGGCACCACCACCGCAACCGTTCTCGCACAGGCGATCGTTACCTCCGGCCTGAAGAACGTGGCTGCAGGCGCGAACCCGATGGACCTCAAGCGCGGTATCGACAAAGCTGTCGCAACCGTGGTGGAGAACCTCAAGAAAATGTCGAAGAAAGTAGGCGACGACAACGAGAAGATCGAACAGGTCGCTACGATCTCCGCGAACAACGACAACGCTATCGGCAAACTCATTGCTGAAGCGATGGCGAAAGTGAAAAAAGAAGGCGTCATCACCGTCGAAGAAGCGAAAGGCACCGAAACCACGGTTGAAGTGGTGGAAGGCATGCAGTTCGACCGCGGTTATGTTTCCGCTTATTTCGTTACGGACGCCGACAAGATGGAAGCGGTGCTCGACAGCCCGCTCGTGCTTCTTTACGATAAAAAAATCTCTTCGATGAAAGAGATCCTGCCGCTGCTCGAGAAAGCAGTTCAAACCGGCAAGCCGATCCTCATCATCGCAGAAGACGTGGACAGCGAAGCGCTCGCTACCCTCGTGCTGAACAAGATTCGCGGCTCGCTGCGCATCTGTGCGGTAAAAGCCCCGGGCTTCGGCGACCGTCGCAAGGCGATGCTCGAAGATATCGCGATCCTCACCGGCGGTACGCTCATCAGCGAAGAGCGCGGCTTCAAACTCGAGAACGCCGATCTCTCTTTCCTCGGTAAAGCGGAAAAGATCACCGTTGACAAAGACAACACGACGATCGTTGGCGGCGCCGGCAAAAAAGCCGACATCACCGCACGCGTCAACCAGATCAAGTCGCAAATCGAGAACACGACTTCCGATTACGATAAAGAAAAACTCCAGGAGCGTCTTGCGAAACTCGCAGGCGGCGTGGCCGTTCTCTACGTCGGTGCTGCTACCGAAGTAGAAATGAAAGAGAAGAAAGACCGTGTCGACGACGCGCTGCATGCTACCCGTGCTGCCGTTGAAGAAGGCATCGTGCCCGGCGGCGGTGTGGCGTTCATCCGCGTGCAGGAAGTGCTCGACAAGATGAAAGGCGACAACGAAGACGAAACGACCGGTATCCTGATCGTACGCCGCGCGCTCGAAGAGCCGCTGCGCCAGATCTGCACCAACGCAGGTGTTGAAGGATCGATCGTAGTTCAGAAAGTGCGCGAAGGCAAAGGCGACTTCGGTTACAATGCCCGCACGGAAACGTTCGAGAAGCTCTACGAAGCCGGCGTCATCGACCCGACGAAAGTAGCGCGCGTTGCGCTCGAGAATGCTGCTTCGATCGCAGGCATGCTGCTCACCACCGAGTGCGTGCTCTCCGAGATCAAAGAAGAAAAACCGTCTATGCCCCCGATGGGCGGCGGCATGGAAGGCATGATGTAAATCACCGGCATTCATTGCCACACGGAAGCCCCGCCCGGAAACGGACGGGGTTTCTTTTTTACCTTTGCCGTGATGAGCAGAATGCGGAAAATCGCTTTGATCGGAATCGCTGTGGCGCTGGTGGCGGCGGTGGTGGCTAAAATTTTCGGCTATCCTCCTGCTATTGCCGGTGTGCACGCGC
>CAMLEF010000409.1 GCA_946478675.1 uncultured Flavobacteriales bacterium
AGTCACCTACGATCAGCCGGTCGAGATCGGCCAGGTGCGCGAAGCGCTCGAGAAAGGCGGCTTCGATCATTTCATGCTCAAGGAAATTTACGAGCAGCCGCGCTCCATCAAGGACAGCATGCGCGGACGCATCAACTCCAAAGAAGGCGTTGTAGCGCTCGGCGGTATCCGTGATCATCTCCAGAAATTCAAGAATGCGAACCGCGTGCTGATCATCGGCTGCGGAACGTCGTGGCATGCGGGACTCGTCGGCGAATATCTTTTCGAAGATCTCGCGCGCATCCCGGTGGAAGTGGAATACGCTTCCGAATTCCGCTACCGCAATCCCGTCATTTACGAAACCGACGTCGTGATCGCAATCTCGCAATCCGGTGAAACGGCCGACACGCTGGCTGCCATCGAGCTGGCGAAGTCGAAAGGCGCTACCATCTTCGGCGTTTGCAACGTTGTCGGATCGAGCATCCCGCGCACCACGCACGGCGGCTCGTATACGCACGCAGGACCGGAGATCGGCGTCGCTTCCACGAAAGCATTTACCGCGCAGGTCACCGTGCTTACGATGATGGCGCTGCTGCTCGGTCATCGCCGCGGCATGATCACTGAAAGCCATTACCATGAAATGCTCAGCGAGCTCGAAGCGATTCCCGCGAAAGTGGAGAAAGTGCTCAAGCTGAACGACCAGATGAAATACCTCGCGACGCTGTTCAAAGACGCGCGCAATTTCCTTTATCTCGGCCGCAGCTACACGTTCCCCGTCGCACTCGAAGGCGCGCTGAAGCTGAAAGAGATCTCTTACATCCACGCGGAAGGTTATCCCGCAGCGGAAATGAAGCACGGCCCGATCGCGCTCATCGACGAAGAAATGCCGGTGGTTGTGATTGCCACGAAAGGCGCTTCATACGAGAAGGTCGTGAGCAACATCCAGGAAGTGAAAGCGCGCCGCGGCAAGATCATCGCTGTCGTTACCGAAGGCGATACGATCGTTCCTACGCTCGCCGACCACGTGATCGAAGTTCCGGAAACGGATGAAAAGCTCGTGCCGCTGGTGGCTGTCGTGCCGCTGCAGCTCCTCGCCTATCACATCGCCGTGATGCGCGGCTGCAACGTCGACCAACCGCGTAACCTCGCAAAGTCGGTGACGGTGGAGTGATTGAGCTTCATACAATAAAAAAAGCGCTGCATGCAGCGCTTTTTTTATTGTATGATTTTCTGGCTACCTGGGCTTAGGCACTTCACCTTCCGTAAGGATAGTAATAACAGGCGGAGGAGTCGGTTTAGGCAGTTTTTCCATGGCTTTCAATTGAAATATAAAGATACGCTTATTTCGCGTTCATAATTTGAACTTTATGCACCGGTTCTGAATTGTCCTTTTCATAATAATTACATCCAAAAAAGACTGCCGCCAGACCTATAACAATTATGCTTCGCACAAGATTGACTTTGGCTTTGTGTAGGTAGGCTGTTTTGGTTTGGTTTTGAAATACGTTGTTCGTAACAGCGATCATAAAATTTTCGCCCAAAAAATCTTCAAAGTCGCTTTGCAATTGATTCGGCGTTTGATTTTGAGCGTGGTAATTTTTCAGGTTGTTATAATATGTATTTATATCCTCGAACTTATCTACATACTTGTACGGGTGACCCTTCAGGCCATTGTTATATGATTGCGCTAAAAAATAAATCGCGGATAAAATGAACAGGACAGAACCAGTCATTAACACCAGGAAAAGAATCTTTAAAACAAACTCCAAGCCACCCTCCAAATGATAATCATAGGATGAAAAAAAGTAATAGAGTGCGGCGATAACAGCCGAAATAATACCCAGCGGAATGTTTAACGCATCTTCCAGGACATCTTTTCTTGACAATTCCTGATAATATGCTTCTTTATAAAACTCATATCTGCCCATAAAATATAAATAATAACAGCAAATATATAAATCGATTGGGAAATTTGTGTGATCACTTCACCCACATGAAAACGTTCCCGTTGTTCAGGTACGTTTTGAAATCGGCGTCGCTGGCGGAAACGATCGCGATGAAATCGGTGAGCGGTAAGATGCCGAAGCCGCCGAGCGTGGCGAAATACACGACCGGTACCCACGGCGAAGTGCCGAGGTAAATGCGGTGCAGCCCCGTGATGCCGAACGGAAACGGAAACGCGAGGATCGCTGCGATGAGCCGCTGGTTTTCGGCGCGGGAAAGTGCGCGGGAGAATTTTCCTTTTTCAGGATGAAGCGTGTCGCTTTGCAGCGTGTCGGCAGTAACTGCAGCTGACGGGCTCAACGCCGCTTCACCCGCGTGCAATTGCAGCGCACCGGCGAGCAGGAAGAGTAACAGCAGCAGACGTTTCATGCTACAAAGTTGAGAATAAAAAAACATAGCTGCCTGGAGAATGTTTCAGCAGTAATCATCACGCATCAGCAGTTCTTTTGAACGTTCTTTTCTTTAGTAGAAAAGAACCAAAAGAATCGCCATCTGACGCGGCTTTGCCTAAAATCAGCAGGAAAAATTCCGAAGGAAAAAACCAAGCCGCGCTCTCACACTACCCACCCGGGCTCCCTGCCCGACTGCGTCATTCAGGCGGGCATGGTTTCTTCCCCCGCAAAAAGCCCCCGCTATTTTTCCTGCTGATTTCTTAACGGCAAAGTCGCTAAGGATGGCCATCCGATTAAATGATCAGAGTGCTCTCTATTCAGACAGGCGAGAATAAAAAAACGGGAACCTTTCGGGCTCCCGTTTAAAATTCTCCTTGAGGCTTACATGCCGCCGCCGAAGCGGAAGTTGAAGCCGAGGCTCAGGTAGTACGGAGGACCAACCGCGAGCTCTGCGTTCACACCGATGTTGGGCGTGAAGTAGTAGCGGACGCCGAACAGCGCCTGTGGCCAGAGACGGCTGCGCGCCGAATCTTTGTTGAGGCCGGAAGCCACGGCATTCGTGCGGTACGACCAGATCGTGTAGCCGACGCGCGCACCGAAGTAGGTGTCGAGATCGTCGTTGTCGCCGAAATGGAAGAGCGCACGCAGACCGATGTTCTGGCGCGTTACGCCGAAATAATAGTCGCCGTTGTGCACGTAACCGGCCGTATCGGTGTAGCTGCTGAACTCACCATGAAAATTCTGGTAATAATAGGCAGCACCGAGGCTGAAGTGATCGGTGAGGCCCACGTCCACCATGCCGTTGAGGCCGGGCGTCGAGCGGGTGTTGACGTTGGTACCTTTGCCGACCGCATCCGTGAACGCGCTGAGCACTAATCCGGTAAGACTGAAAGAACCGGCGGCCGTAATGTTGACCTGCCCCTGGTACTTTTGAGCGGCGGCCTGCTGCGGGAGCGCAAAGACGCCGAGGAGGAGCGCAGCAAACGCGCTAAGGAGGGTTTTCTTCATAGTTGGGTTGGTTTCGGGTTTAGGTTTAGCGGGCAGCTTGCAAACGACGTGCCACCTCATCCCAATTGATGACGTTCCAGAAAGCCGTGATGTAATCCGGGCGGCGGTTCTGGTAGTGGAGGTAGTACGCGTGCTCCCAAACGTCGAGGCCGAGGATGGGCGTGCCTTTTACTTCGGCGACATCCATCAACGGGTTGTCCTGGTTCGGGGTGGAAGTGATCGCCAGCTTGCCGCCGGTGACGATGAGCCATGCCCAGCCGGAGCCGAAACGGGTTGCGCCTGCGTTTGCGAATTGCTGCTTGAACGTTTCGAAGTTGCCGAACGCGTCGTCGATCGCTTTGGCGAGATCACCGGAAGGAGCGCCGCCGCCGTTGGGGCCCATCACGGTCCAGAACAGCGAATGGTTGAAGT
>CAMLEF010000410.1 GCA_946478675.1 uncultured Flavobacteriales bacterium
GAGGGTGCGAATTACGGATCATCCGAATATCCGAATATCCGAATGAAGTTTTTGCGATTCGTATATTCGTATAGATTCGTAATTCGCACCCCCGTATATTCGTAGCAGATTCGTAATTCGCACCCCCTTGGAACATAAGCTGATTCTCTGGATTCAAATTCCCTGTGAAAACCTCGAGCGGGCGGCCGCTTTTTATCAGAAGACTTTTGGCGTAGAATTTTTCTTTGAGACGCTGAACGATATTCCGCATGCGGTGTTCAAAGAAAATGCACGTGGTGAAAAGCCGCTGAACGGCGCACTGATCCAATCCGAAATCAAACCCGAACCGGGCCGCGGACCGATCCTCTTCTTCGACGCGACAGGGAAATTCGATTTCATCCTGGCGCAGATCGTGGCGAACGGCGGAAAGGTGCTAAAGGAAAAAACGCTCATCCGCAAAAGCATCGACAGCCAGACGCAGGTCATCCCGCGGACGTACATCGACAACCGCGAAGGCTATTACGCGCACGTCGTGGATTCGGAAGGGAACAAGCTCGGGTTGTACGGTTCCAACTAAAAACAACTTCCATGCTGCTGACGGAAACTACGATGAAAGTCGTGCTCGGGATAACGGGCGTGATCGTGGCCGGCGGTTTCGTGTTGCTGTTGTGGCGGGTGAAAGCGAGCGTAAAGGCGTTCCTCTTTTTTCCGCTGATGTCGTTTGCCGCGATCTTTTTTCTCTGCCGCGGATTTTTCCGGACCGTTTACGTGATCGATAAAAACTGGCGGCTTACAACGTATGAATCGTTAGGGAAATCGAAGCTCGAGCAAGACGGAAAATCGCTCGATATCGACGTGCCTTCTGGACATTGCCTCGTGGTGAATTATTCGCCGAGCCCGGCGCAGGTGAACCGCATCGAATACGCGATGGTATCGTTCGGTTTCGGCGGAGGCGGCGCGTCACAGAGAATTCAACCTGGCGAACATTTCCTGGTCGACCGGCCGGAGATCGATTATCTCCCGGGAGAAATTATTCCCGATGAGATCAAGGTCAGCGAAGGCACGTTCTCCTCCAGCCGTTACCAGCTGATCATTTATTACGCTGAAGAGGCCGACACCTCTTATACAGAAAGTCCTTCTGCAGATACGACTGGGCATTAACCCGTTTCGACAGGGTATCGACGGAATCCGGCAAAGCGTCGAAAGTCGAAGCTCAGCATTTTCATGAATTCCGATCATTGCAGCACAGAGACCTGGTTGTGCATCATAGGGGCGCCGGACTTTTCACCCGCTCGTGGCCGGTTCCCCGGGTTAAAGAAGCTGTTTCCTGATGACAGCTTCTTTTCTTTTAAACCTGTTGCTTATGAGAAAGCTGCTCCTTCTTTTGTTGCTGCTTCCGCTGGCGGATACGGGATGCAGGAAAGACTACCGCGACAATTTCCTTCCGGTCAAACCCAAACATTTTCTTTCCGGCGATAAATACGAAAAGCTGGTCGTGGAAGTCGTTTACGTCGAAGGCTACGCGCCGGATGCGCAAACGATCACGCACTTACAAAACTTCTTAGCCGCGCGACTGAACAAGCCGAAAGGAATTTTCGTCACGCAGCGCAGCATTCCTTCGCCGGGTTATTCCACGATCACGCGCAAAGACCTCGAGCAGATCGAGAAAAGTGAACGCACGCAATTCACCAAAGGCAAACGGCTGGCGGCTTTCGTCTTTTTCGCGAATGCGCCGTATTCGGAAGATGCCGGCAATAACCACATCCTGGGCGTAGCGTACGGCACAACCGCCATCGGCATTTTCGAAAAAACGGTGAAGGATTTTTCCGGCGGTATCAGCCAGCCGACGACTTTCGTACTGGAAGCAACCACGCTCGAGCATGAGTTCGGTCACTTGTTCGGATTAGTCGATAACGGAACGCCGATGCAAAGCAGTCACAAGGATGAAGCGAACGGCCTGCATTGCACCGACACGCATTGCCTGATGTATTACCAGGTAGAAACCACGGATTTTCTCGCCAACCTCATGCCCGGGCAAGTGCCGGAATTCGATGCGCAATGTTTGGCGGATCTGAGGGCGAATGGCGGGAAGTAAATGGCGGGTTACGAATTACGAATCTGTACGAATATACGAATGGGTTCTACCGGAGAGTCTGGCAGAACCCATTTGCATAATCGTAGCTGCAAAATTCGCGGTATTCGTAGAGATTCGTAATTCGTAACCCTATTCAGAAATTCTCGGAATATTCCACCTACTGAAGAGCGGGCCGTCTTTGCCGCAGCAGGGATCGAGCAGGGGTAAAGCAACGCGTCGGATGTTGCGGTCGGCGCGGGGGCGCTCGGTGGGATTGCCGTAATTGACATCGGCTTCTTGTCCAACGGGTAAGGCGCCGGTGCAACCGAGATCGGGGCTGCGATAGAGGCAGCGGTGCGCGGTGCCGGCGGGTAATACGATGAGGTCGCCTTTTTCCAGTGTTACCTTTTCACCGCCGGGGCCGCCCAGCTCGAGCGAAAGTCCGCCGTGCCAGATGGCGAGCGCTTTGTGGGCCGTGCTGTGGTAATGATGAAAACCGGCGAGCGTCGGGCCTGCCGAACGTTTCCAGTGATGCTGCTGCAATGTCTGCTCGACGGATTTGGCTTCATCGGCTTTCGGCAATTCCAGGAACGCGCGGTACACGAGCACCGGCAGATGCGAATTGTTCGGAAAGCGGCCGTTGTCTTCGAAATAATGGCAGTTCACTTCTGCAATACGAAAGCGCAGCCGGCCGAAATAATTGAGTACTTGTCTTGAAACGGCATCGATACCGTGAGAGATTTTTTCTGCGACGTTGGGTTCAACACCAACAAAATCGTCCAACAACACTTTTTGCATTGCAACTGAATTAAGAAGTCCGGAAAAAGGAATGATGCTTTTACCAGACGAGATTCATGCCAGAATACCGGCAAAAGAGGAAGTGCCGCGTTTCGGGATGAAAAACACAGGTTTAATGATGTTGTTGTAACAATTCGTTTTCGGCAGCCGGTTGTATTGTGGAGCCACCGGAGAAAAAATCTCCCATACTGGGGATGCGGTTACCGCAACTGCACCGCCACACCGGCAAAATAATTACGCGGCGGAGCGGGGTTGAAGTATCGTGCGTTGGCGGCGTTCAGGTCGTTGCCGAGACTGTATTCATCATTCAGCAGATTGTCGGCGCCGATATACAGCTGCAGTAAATAGCGCGGCCGGTCGCGTTCCCAACCGAACTTACCCTGCAACAGATGATATGAATTGTCGACGGCCGTATTCGCATCGTTGAGCGGGATGCTGCTGACATAATTGTGCTGGAAATAAATAAAAAAGCCGCGGGGAAATTTTGCCCCAATTGTTGCAGTGATCGCCGTGCGCGAAACGCCGGTGAGCCGGTTGCCGGAAAAATCTTCTTCGCCGACAATGTAGCTGCCGAACGTGAACGGGCTCCACGCATAAGCCGCCGAAGCCTGCAGGTCGCGGATCCAGCCGCTGGTTTTATCCCGCAAAAAATGCAGCAGCAGCAACGCTTCGATGCCCGGCTGGCGCGTTCCCCCGGCGTTGATGAAATAATCTTCGCCCGCCGCATTCACCCGCCGCACGATGGCATTGTCGAGCGCAAAATAAAATGCCGACACGTCCAGCCACGCGCGGCCTTTCGCTTCCTGCAAACGGAAACCCGCCTCGTAATTCCATCCCGATTCCGGCTGCAGCGCGGTGTTCACCACGTCGTCCGGCGCACGAAGTTCCGCCAGCGTAGGAGGGGAGTAACCCC
>CAMLEF010000411.1 GCA_946478675.1 uncultured Flavobacteriales bacterium
CTTTTTTACCCATCGCCTTCCGCAGCACGTCGGCGTCGCCTTTGGTAAAGCCCGCCAGCTTCTGCGAGAGCAGCATGACCTGCTCCTGGTACACCGTGATGCCGTACGTGTCCTTGAGATATTCTTCCATCTCCGGCAGATCGTACGTGATCGGTTCGCGACCGTGTTTGCGCAGGATGAACTTGGGAATGTATTCGAGCGGGCCCGGGCGGTAGAGCGCGTTCATGGCGATGAGGTCTTCGAATTTGTCGGGACGCAGCTCCTTGAGGTATTTCTGCATCCCTGCGGATTCGAACTGGAACGTGCCGTTGGTCTCGCCGCGCTGGTAAAGCTCGAAGGTTTTTTTATCGTCGAGCGGAATGTTGTCGATCTCGATCTCGACGTTGTGGTTCTGCTTGATGTGACGCAGCGCATCGCGGATGATCGTGAGCGTTTTCAGACCGAGGAAGTCCATCTTGATAACGCCCGCATCTTCGATCACTTTTCCGTCGAACTGCGTGATGAGAAGATTCGTATCCTTCGACGTGGCGACAGGAATAAGATCGGTAAGGTCCTGCGGCGCGATGATGATGCCGGCTGCGTGGATGCCGGTGCCGCGCACGGAGCCTTCGAGGATGAGCGCTTCCTTGAGCACTTTCGCAGGAAGATCGTCGCCTTTCATGAACTCGCGCAGGCGTTTCACGTTCTCGATGTCGTCGCCGCCGAGCTGTTCTTTATCGCGCAACGATTTTTCGCCGTCGAGCGGGGCCGTCAATACACGTTCGAGCTCGATGCCCGGTTTTTCCGGAACAAGTTTCGCCAGCATGTTCGACTGGTCGAGCGGAAGATCGAGCACGCGCTCCACGTCCTTGATCGACATCTTCGCCGCCATTGTGCCGTACGTAACGATTTGCGCCACCTGGTTGCGGCCGTATTTGTCGACGACGTAATCGATCACTTTCTGACGGCCTTCATCGTCGAAGTCCGTATCGATATCCGGCATGCTCTTACGATCCGGGTTCAGGAATCGCTCGAACAGCAGGTCGTATTTGATCGGGTCGATGTTGGTGATGCCGATGCAGAACGCCACCGCGCTTCCCGCCGCCGAACCACGGCCCGGCCCGATGAGCACGCCGATGTCGCGTCCGTGGTTGATGAAATCCTGCACGATGAGGAAGTAGCCGGCGAATCCCATCTTTTCGATCGTCGCCAGCTCGAATTCGAGACGTTCGATCGTTTCCGGAAGCAGAACGTCGCCCCAGCGTGCTTTGGCGCCGGAGTAGGTGAGGTGGCGCAGGTATTCGTTCTGGCTGGAGAAATTCGGGGGGATCTGGTAGTGCGGCAGCAGAATGTCGCGCTTCAGCTTCAGCGGCTCCACCTTGTCCACGATCTCGTTCGTGTTGTCGATGGACTCCGGAACGTCGGCGAAGAGATTCGTCATCTCCTGCGAGGTTTTGAAGAAAAACTGGTCGTTGTAAAAAGCGAAGCGTTTTCCTTTCATGCCGCCTTCGTCATCGAAATCTTTGGCGGAAGGCGTGCTTTGTTTTTCGCCGGTGTTGATGCAAAGTAAAATGTCGTGCGCGTTCGCATCTTCCACGTTCACGTAATGCGAATCGTTCGAAGCGATGATCTTCACGTTGTATTTCACCGCCCATTTCAGAAGCACCTCGTTCACCTGGTCCTGCTCGGGAATGCCGTGGCGCTGCAGCTCGATGTAATAATCCTCACCGAAAATGTCGAGCCACCATTTGAATTCTTTCTCCGCTTCTGCTTCGCCTTTTTTCAAAATAGCGCGCGGAACGGAAGCCGCCAGGCAGCATGTCGTTGCGATGAGGCCCTTGTGATATTTCAGCACGAGCTCCTTGTCGATGCGCGGGTATTTGCCGTAAAGGCCTTCCATGTAGCCGAGCGAACAAAGCTTGACGAGGTTGCGATAGCCTTCGGCATTCTTTGCGAGAAACAGCTGGTGATAACGCACGTCGCGCTCTTCGCGGGTGAACGCACGCTTGTCGCGGTTTTCCACGAGATAAAATTCGCAACCGACGATCGGCTTGATCTTGTTCGGATTCTCCGGTGTGTTGTGCTTGGCCGCTTCCGCAACGAATTTGAAAACGCCGAACATATTGCCGTGATCGGTGATGGCGATGCCGCGATGGCCATCGGCTACGGCTTTTTTATAGAGACCGGAAATGTCGGCTGCCCCGTCGAGCAGGGAATATTGGGTATGTACGTGGAGGTGATTGAACTGCACGGATCGTCGCGATTTATAAAGAGGAGAAAGGGAAAAATTCCAGCTTTAAATTTACGCAGAAGCAGGGCAGGAGAGAGGCTGCTGTTGATAAATGCGGGATTTTGTTAATTGGATCAATCTTCCTCTTTTCGCCGGAAAGTTCTTTCGCCTTTATAAACAACGATTTGCCCGTTCGCCCGCACGATCCGGATATTTTCTTCGATCACGATTTCTTCTTCATCCGCTTTTACGATTCGCAGCGTTCCGGAAAAAAGCGGTTTGACATCGTAATCCCAGCTCCAGACGGAAAGCCTGCCGAAGGTGCTGTGCAACACGGTTGTGTCTTTCGCAAGATCATAGGTTTTGCCCGCCTTTAGTTCTTCTTTCGAAGAGAAATTAAACGCGAGCGTGTAGCAAAACTCTTCGTCTGCCACATGGGGCGCATTGTAGCAAACGCTTTGGAAGAATTCATTGCGTTCCGTAAAAACCGTTGTTTCCCGGTAATGCTGCTGCCGGTACAAATCCGTAACCGCGGTTACGGAATCCGTCAGCGCAGAGTCCATCACCAATACGGTTTGTTGGGCGGAGCTCATTACCGGAAGAAAGAACAGCAGGAATAAAAATCGCATCCAGCAAGATAAGCATAACTGCGTCCGCCGCCGGCATATTAAAATGAGATGAGAAATGCACGCCTGGAGCTGCGAACGCGCCTCAGTAGTTTTACTTGTTTTTCGACGCAACCTGAACACAGGAGAAATCCGTCTATATATTTGTCCACCCCGGTTATCCTGCCTACTTTCGACGCAAATAGCCTCTGCATGAAAGGAATACTACTCCTTGCTTTCCCGTTATTGTCGTGCCCGCTCCTCGCGCAGATCACCATCGGCCAGAACGATATGGTCGGCGCGAACGATTCGGTTCGTGTCAGCTACAGCGGGAACGGCACGGCTTCCGTCGATCATACGCTTTCAGGACCGAATTACCTCTGGGATTTCTCCGCGCTCCAGCCCGCCGCACAGGAAATGCTGCGCTACGACGCGCCTTCTGCCATCCCGTTCAATTTCCTTTCGACCGTTGCAGTGCACAATTCTTCGCCGGATTCCATCCCGTTCATCGGCGCCGTTCCGACTAATTTCACCGATTATTATAAGAATGGCAGCAGCGGTTACCGCCAGAACGGCATTTCCTTTAACTACGCGCCCATCGGCAACCTGACCATCCCGGTCATCTTCTCCAGCAACGATTACATCTACAAGTTCCCGCTCGATTACGGCGACCTCGACACTTCCGATGCGGCTTATTCGTTTAACATTCCGAACATGGCCTATATCGGCGAAAACATCCATCGCACGAGCAACGTGGACGGCTGGGGCACGCTGATGACGCCTTACGGAACTTTCCAGTGCCTGCGCGTCGTCTCCTATGTGGACCGCGTGGATACGATCGGCCTCGACAGCGTGAACGGCTTTACCGCCCCGCGCCCGACGGAAGTGGAGTACAAATGGCTGGTGGCCGGCATGAAGATTCCAGTGCTCGAAGTCGATTGCCAGGTAT
>CAMLEF010000412.1 GCA_946478675.1 uncultured Flavobacteriales bacterium
CGCAGCCTAAAAAATCACGCAACAACGTCACCGACGGAAACGTGCTCGCGCTCTCCGGCAAATACCCGGAAGCGATCAAAGCTTATTCTGCCGCCATCGAACGCACGCCCGATTATGCCGAAGCGTACCGCCAGCGCGGTGTGGCGTATTTCCGCATGAACAAGCACGTGGAAGCCGTCACCGATTTCAACAAGGCGCTGCAGTATAATCCTTCGGACGCTTACGCTTATTATTATCGCGGACTTTCCGAGAACATCATGCACCAGGACAGTCTCGCGCTGGCGGATTTCGGAAAAGCAACCGCTGCGAACCCGATGCTCAGCGAAGCTTTTTATTACCGCGGGCAAATCGAGATGAAGCAGAAAAAATATGCGCCGGCTGTGCAGGATTTTCGCGCGGCGCAGCAGGTCAGCTCCAGCGACAGCGTGCTTTCGTTGCTGGGACAGTGTGAATATTACACCGGCGATTACCGCTCCGCGATCCAGCACCTGACGACCGTCGTCGCGCACCAGCCGCAGAATTCGACGGCCAGCACCTATCGCGGACTTTCCGAACTGGCGATCGGCAACACCGGCGACGCGCTGATGGATTTCAACAACGCCATCCGCATTGACGGAAACGGTCTCGCGTACACGGGACGTTCGCATACGTACATCCGCATCGGGCGTTATGCAGATGCGATGCGCGATGCGGATTCCGCAGTGAGCCGCATGCCTTCCGCTTCTTCATCCTATGCGGTCAGTGGTTTGGCCAAAGCGCGCAACGGCAACCGTGAAGGCGCGCTTACCGATGCGAAGCGCAGCATCTCGCTCGATTCGACGGACGCACTCGCGTGGAGCACCCGCGCCATCATCTACGCGCATTTCGGCGTGGACAGTCTCGCGCTCATCGATGCGAATCGTGCGCTGCAGCTCAACCCGAATCTCGGTGAAGCGTACGCCACCCGCGGCCGCATCAGCTATTATCATCATTACGACAATGCCGAAGCGGATCTCAATCGCGCCATCACGCTCGATCCTGCCAATGCGGAAGCGTATGCCTATCGCGGAGCGCTGCGTTCCGATCGCGGCAATTACACACAGGCGCTCGACGACCTGACACAGGCGATCAATCTTTCCAGCCAGGCGCCGGAATACTGGTACCTGCGCGGTCTTGCGAAATCACGCATGAAGGAATACAAAGGCGCGCTCGACGATTTTAATGCGGCGATCAAGCTCGACATGACGAAGGCGGATTATTTCTACCAGCGCGGCGTCGCGTACAGCAATCTCGGTCAGCATGCGCAGGCGCTCGCGGATTTCTCGCAGGCGATTAAAATGGATCCGCATCAATCGTCGTATTTCTACACGCGCGCCGGCCTGTACAACAGCATGCAGCAAACGACGAATGCCACCGCCGATTATTCGCAGGCGATCCTGCTCGACCCGAACAATGCGGAAGCGTATTACCAGCGCGGGCTCATTTACCGCAGCCAGTACAGCTATAAAAAAGCGAAGGACGATTTCACGCAGGCATCGAAGCTGCAACCCGCGAACGCCACCTACAAGCAGGCGATGACGGGCAAATGATCCGGTTGCGTAACTTAGGGGAGTGAAAAAAGTCGCCGGTTTATCGCTGCTTGTGCTCCTGTTCGCTTTTGTCGCAGCACCCGCTCCTCCGCAGGTGAAGATCGATTCGCTGCTCGCCCGTTTAGAGAAAGGGAACGATACGACTTACGTGGTAAATTTCTGGGCCACGTGGTGCGCGCCTTGCGTGAAGGAGCTGCATTATTTCACGGAGCTCGATTCCGCTTACGCCGGGAAGAAGGTGAAAGTCATTCTCGTTTCACTGGATTTTAAAAAAGACATCGACACGAAGCTGGTGCCGTTCCTCACGAATCGCAGGATCAAAACAGAAGTATTGTTCCTCGATGAATTGGACGACAACGTGTGGATCCCGAAAGTCGACGGCGAATGGCAGGGCAATATTCCCGCCACGCTGATCCGGCATCCCGCGAAAAAATACCGCGCTTTTATCCCGAGAGAAACCACGTATGCCGAGCTGGACAGCCTCGTTCGCACCGCACGGTAAAATTACTCTTCCAGAAAACCCCTATGAGAACTTCCGCCCTGCTCCTGCTGCTTTTGTTGTCCTGCATTTCCGTTTCTGCGCAGGATAAAAAATCGAAGGGCTACGTTACCAGCGCGCAGACTGCATTCGCTGCGAAGAATTATACGGAATGCGTTGCCCTCAGCACCAAAGCGATCGGCCGCGACGGGAATTATGCCGACGCTTATTTCATTCGTGGAAAAGCATTTCTTTCGCAGGGCAACCCGCTGCAGGCGCTCGCTGATTTTACCCGCGTGATCGAGTTGCAGCCGGACTATGCGGAAGCGTTCTTTTATCGCGGGCTGGCAGAAGGCCGTCTCGGTGAAGACAGCGCCGCCATCGCCGATTATACGCAGTCGATCCGTCTGGATCCGCGGCGGGGCGAATCTTACAATAACCGCGGCACGATTTACCTCGCGCAGCACGATTATTCGAATGCGCAGCACGACTTCCGCCAGGCGATCGATTTGTTTCCCGATAACGACACGATCTATTACAACCTCGGCATCTGCGAGTACCAGCTGGATCACCCGGACAAAGCGATGGAATATGCGAACGCTTCTCTCAAACTGGGAAAGACGTCCAGTGCGTATGCGTTGCGCGGCGTGGTGTACGAAGACCGGGAGCAGTATCAATTGGCCATCAATGATTTTAACCAGAGCCTGCTCCTGCTGCCGGACCAGCCGGAAGTGCTGCGGGATCGCGGGGTGGCGTACAGCGGCCTGAACCGTTATGATGAGGCGCTCGCGGATTTTGATCGTTCCATCGCGTTGCGCAAAGACAGCGCACAGACGTATCTCGATCGCGGAAAAGTGTACATGGCGCTCGGAAAAACGGATTTAGCGTTGAACGATTACAACACCGCGATCCGGCTGGCTCCGACGAATGCATTTGCGTATTACCATCGCGCCGTGCTGGGCTTTGCGACAGAACAATATGAAAATGCTTATGCCGACGTGAATGTCTCGATCCGTTTGAAGCCGACAGCGATGGCGTATTGCCTGCGGGGAGCGTTGCGCATCGAGCTTGATTTGTATGAGGATGAAGACGTGCTCGATGATTTCAATAAATCGCTCACGATAGAGAAAACTGCGAAAGGCTACAACGAGCGTTCTAAAGCCTATCAACTCCTGGATGAGCCGGAAAAGGCGCTGGCGGATGCAGATTCAGCCATTGCGATGGACAGCCTTACGGCCGAATTTTATGTGAACCGCGCTTATCTCTTCGTCGGTTACCGCGATCGAAAGCGCGCGATTGCCGATTGCAACACGGTGATCCGGCTGTCGAACGGAATTCCCCAGGCCTACCTGCTGCGCGGCCGCTGCAATTACGACCTGAACCTTTTCGAGGATGCGATGATTGATTTCAATAAAGTCATCACGCTCGATCCGTCGATGGCGGAAGCATATTACCAGCGCGGCATCTGCTGGTACAGCAAAGGCGACAATAAAAAAGCGGCGGCGGATTTTTCAAAAGCGCTGGAGCTCGACCCGGGCAACCCGCAATACGAGCGTTACCTGAAGATGATGAAGTAAAACGTACTGGGTTACGAATTACGAATAGTTGCGAATATACGAATGAGCTAAACCGGCTCTCTTATTAACATTCGGATATTCGTATTCATTCGTAATTCGCACCCTACTGAGCAAAACGCAGCCATTGGTCA
>CAMLEF010000413.1 GCA_946478675.1 uncultured Flavobacteriales bacterium
GGCTGTTGGACGCAGTCTTGGGATCATTCAACAGAGCATCAGCGGTTATCATGTCGCCCTGTGCGATAGCCGCCCGAAATTGGAAATTGGCCAACGCGCCAGGGCCCATGTAGCGCCGCATTCGCTGTTCAAGCTGCGGCAGCACTTCGTCGGCAGCCCCGTACGGCGACATCCGGGTGACGAATATCCGCAGTCCCAGCTGCCCCGGGCCGAGTGGTGATTGGGCGAGATCCATGTCGGCGAATTTCACCGCTTCAACGAACCGTCCTGATTGGGCAAGTTGCCAGCCGAACAGGAATGGCAGCAGTGGAACGTCCGGGTCTGCTGCAATGGCCGCGCGCGTGCTCCGGTCGCATCCGGGTGTCAGGACGAGCCACCCGGGAGGCTTGAAGTGACACTCGAGCACGGCACGGGGCCGGGCCGGGTCCGGCAGCAGCCGGGTCGCACGGATCGCCGCCTGCCTCGCCGATTCGACGGCAGCCTGTCTCTGCTCCGGCTCGATCATCGCCAACACGTCCGACGTCAGCAAAGCAACGACGAGCTGTGCCGCCCCGGAGTTCGGCTTTGCAGCAGCCAGCGTTCGCGACAATTTCCACGCACGCAGCAAGTCGCCCGCGTTGCGCGTCAAAAAGATGCGCAATATCTCGTTATTCGTGGCCGCGTCGGATTCGACCGGCAAGAAGCTCGACCACATCCGCACAGGCGGGACCAGCCACGCGGCAACGCGCCCGGCCAGCGCCGGTGAGTCTCCGGCATCACCCGGAAATTCGTTGGTCAGGATGGTCGATCCGTCGCCGGCCGAGTCCACGCGCGCGGTGACCACGACCGTCGATCCGTCTCGTCGGACGGTGCCACCGACGATGATTGCCGCTCCCCATTTTCGCGCATCGTCGAGCGTTCGGATGTTCCCGTCGGTTCCTGCCTGAGCGGCGGCGTCGACAGCTCGGCTATTGCGGGCGCGATCGGTCACCTCGTTGCGCAGAAAGAACAAGTCAACATCGGCGATCACCTGAAATTATTCACAGCAGTTTTCGATGATCCTTCCATCGACGAGCGGAAATGGGCGAAGGAAATGGTGACGCGCACGGGTGCGGAATGGCTGACCGTTTCTCCGCAACCCGGCGAGCTGATGGAAGACCTCGAGCAGCTGATCTATTGCCAGGACGTTCCGATCTGGAGCACGAGCACGTATGCGCAGTACCGCGTCATGCAGCTGGTGAAAGAGAATAACATCCGCGTCGTGCTCGACGGGCAGGGCGGCGATGAATTGTTTGCGGGCTATCTTCCCTATTACGTTCCGTTCTGGCGCGAGCTCAGCCGCAAAGGAGAACACGCGCGCATGAAGGCGGAGATGGCGGCGTTCGGTCCCGATGCAAAATCATATCGTCGCCGCGAGTACCTTAAGCAATACACGGTGCCTTCGCTGCCGGTGAAAGCGCAACTCTTCATCGAGAAAAATTATTTCCCCGACCTCGCGTATCTCGACCGCGGGTTGCTGAAGACGTATGCGGAAAATTACCCGGGCTACATGCCGGTGCATTCGCTGAACGATGCGCTGCGCAAGGAGTTCGTGAATACGCGGTTGAAAGGTTATCTCAAATGCGAGGACCGCTGCTCGATGTGGCATTCGGTGGAATCGCGTACGCCGTTCTCGGAAGATCACCGGCTGATCGAAGCGGTGTTCCGCATGCCGGGCGTGATGAAGATCCGCAACGGCGTTTCGAAATATATTCTGCGTGAAGCGGCGGCGCCGTTCATTCCCGACAGCATCCGTACGCGCCGCGACAAGCTCGGGTATGCCACGCCGAACAATCAATGGATCACGCGTCTTCGCGAATCGTTCCGTCCGTATTTCGAGCAGGATTTTGATGGTATTCTTGACAAGCAGAAGCTGCTGAAGGATTTCGATAAAGTTTTTTCGATTGAAGGCCAGCCAGAGAACGGGCGCATTTTCAAGTTCGTTGCTTTCGCTGTTTGGCGGAAGGTGATGGGGATTTAAAAAAAGTTTCGTATCTCAAAGACCTTTGGGGTCTTAAAAACCCGTGGGATCTTAAAAACCTTTGGGGTCTTAAAAACCTTTGGGGTTTTACACTTTTCCCTTCTGCTCTCCCATCAATTCCAACACGCTCTTCCGTGACTTTTATCACCTTGTCCATCACGCCTCCGCATGAAAACAAGCGTAACTTTGCCTCATGAAAAAACTTCTGTTTCCCCTTCTGATCGCCTCTGCCCTGCTCGTTTCGTGCAAAGAAGAAGGCAAGCGCGAAGACCTCGTTCCGAACCGTTTCTCTGCTGTGATGGATTCGCTCTCCGATGAGCAGCTCGTCGACGTGCGCACGCCGGAAGAATTCAGCGGCGGACATCTTAACGGTGCAACGAACATCGACTGGCGCGGCGACAATGCGCAGGCAGAATTGCAGAAGCTCGACAAGAGCCATCCCGTGATGGTGTATTGCCTCTCCGGCGGCAGAAGCAGCGAGGCCGCTGATTTCCTTAAAAGCAAAGGCTACAAAGTGTACCAACTGCAAGGCGGCATCCGCATGTGGGAAACGGCCGGTATGCCCGTCACCAAAGCCGCGAATGAAGCACAGGCGAAAGAAGGTGAAGTTACCACCGCCGCTTTCGTTTCGCTCGTGAATTCGCAGGAAGTCGTGCTCGCGGATTTCGGCGCTACATGGTGTGGCCCCTGCCAGAAGCTCGCACCGCGCCTCGAAGCATTGAAAGAAGAGATGCCCGGCAAATTCCTGCTGGTAAAAGTCGATGCCGACCGTGATGCGCACCTTGCCGATTCCATGAAGGTAACGGCGCTGCCTACTTTGTTCCTTTACAAAAAAGGACAGCTGGTGTGGCGGAATGAAGGGCTGGTGGATAAAGAAGTGATTAAAGACGCAATCGAAAAGCAGTAGGCTTTAGCCCATAAAGAAGCTGCCTGCAGCAAAACTACAGGCAGCTCCCAACCAACCTACACACGACAACAACACTACTTCAGGTGGTCCCTGACGGATGTTGCCATATCGAGATGCATACGGAGATCCGGCAGTGCATCGGCGAAGAATTCCTGTAGCTCGGTATCCTCGGCCTGCTTCGATGCCCGCTCGAAGAGAGCGATGACATCTTTGTGCATGCTGATCTGTTTGTCCATATACGTCATATCGTAATCATTCCCGGTTTTCTTTCCCAGCTCGTTGATCTCGTCAACCTGGTCTTTCGTCATTACCGTGGGAATGCTGATTTGTTTTTCTTTCGCGAGACGTTCTATTTTCTCATTCTTCGGGCGATGCGCGTCAATCATCTGCTGCGCGAACTTTTTGACTTCGGAAGAAGAAGCATTCGACACCGCGTTCTCCGACATCCCGACTTCAAGCATTCCCGCGCTGGCAGCGTCGACTACGAACTGCGCGTCTTTTTCAGAGGCACGGGTGCTGAACTTGTCTTCGTTCCGCTGTTCGGCGAGATCTTTCGGATCGGACGGCTGGTGATCGCAACCTGCGAGGAGCAGGAAGGCGGTGAAAATTCCAACCGGGAAAATGAGCGTCTTCATCGTAGTGCGTTTATTCGGTGTCTTCTTCAGTTTCGGAGAGCGCTTCCTGGTTGATGGCGCCTTCTGCGATCGAAGTCAGCGTTTTGTCGGCGCCTTTTTCCTGCTCGAGCGTTTCTTCGAGAAGATCGGCGACGTCGTCTTTACCGAGCGTGCGGGCGAGCTGCACGAGGCTGCCGTAAGTGGCGATCTCATAATGCTC
>CAMLEF010000414.1 GCA_946478675.1 uncultured Flavobacteriales bacterium
TCTCTGCTGCTGCGCTCACGTTTTTGCTCTTCATCTTTCTCTTTTTCATTTTCGGAAGAAGAAGCGTTGTCATTTTCCGAGATCACTTCCGGTTCGCCCATCAGCGAAATCACGTGGTCGACGTCGGCCATCACGAGCACCTGCTTCGAAGGAGAAATGCGTTCGTTGAGGATCTCCGCAATGCGCGATTCGATATCCATCATGATCTCGTCACGGCCTTCTTCGGCGCTGAAACGGCCGCGGAGCGAATTGAGATACGACTGCAAACGCTCGTACGCATCCTCTTCGATATGAAAAATAATCCCGCTGATATTGATAGTGACAGTCTTGTTCATCGCTTGATCGGGTTGTCGTTGGAAATAATGATGGTAGTGTTGACTTTTTTCTTGGTGACTTCATCGACGGAGCGGACGAGGTCGTCCCAGGTCGATTCGAGCTCCCGCAGGAACCGTTCGCCGGTTTCCGTGAGGCGGTAGTATTTGCGCGGGGGACCGGAAGTCGATTCTTCCCAGCGGTAGGCGAGCAGGTCCATATTTTTCAGGCGGGTGAGCAGCGGATAAAGGGTTCCTTCCACCACCACCAGCCGTGCGCTCTTCATGCGCTCGATGATCTCCGTCGGGTAGGCGTCCCCGTCCGACAGGATCGAAAGAATGCAGAACTCCAGCACGCCCTTCCGCATCTGCGCTTTTGTGTTTTCAATATTCATCGTCTTCTGTTTACTGGTTATGCTAAACCTTTAACTTGACGATGCAAAGATATATTCATAGCTTGGTACTATGCAAGGCATAGTAGTGTATGAATTTGTAAGTTGTTGATTATCAATTTTAATTTTTTTAAAGGAGGCAGTTGAAGCTTCGGGGAAAAAGGTTGAAGGGGTTAGTTAGGTTGGTTGAGTTGGTTGTTTTTGAGGGGGCAGGAAAGCTGCTTTTTCGTTTGAAAAGCCGGCAGCCTCGCTGGAAAGCTTCCATCCACACATTTCGATTGCCAACCAACCTTATCAACCTAACCAACTCAACCAACCATCCAACAAACCACCGCCTCCGCATCACCATCCGGCCAATAACCGAACCAGCCATTCTCCAAATCCCTACTTTTGTCCCTTCAACATTCGCCCCCTTATTGAATATGCACTTCGCTCAACAATTTCATCATCTCTTTTCCATCGACGGACTGATCAGCCTGCTTACGCTTACGGTGCTGGAGATCGTGCTGGGTATCGACAACATTATTTTCATTTCCATCATTGCCGGCAAAGTGCAGGGCAGCAAGGACCGCAAGCGCGCGCGTACGGTCGGTTTGTTGCTGGCGCTGCTCATGCGTGTCGGGTTACTCTTCGGCATTACCTGGATCATCGGGTTGACGGAGCCGCTGTTTACCATCGACGGTATGCTGGATATTTTTAAGAACATGGGCATGGAGCATCCGGAAGAAGCGATCCGCATTACCGGCCGCGATCTCATCCTCTTCTGCGGCGGCGTATTCCTGCTCGTAAAAACGACTTCTGAAATTCATGAGAAGATCGATGAAGCCGACGATACGGAAGAAGAGAAGAAAACGAAAACTTCCGCATCGGTCATGTCTGTCATTCTGCAGATCATGTTCATCGATATCGTTTTCTCTTTCGATTCCATTCTGACGGCTGTCGGTATCGTGAGCGAAGTGGTCATCATGATCGCCGCGGTGATCGTGTCGATGCTGATCATGCTTTCGTTCTCCGAAGCAGTCAGCAAATTCATCGATAATCATCCGACGGTGAAAATGCTCGCATTGTCGTTCCTGCTGATGATCGGCTTCCTGCTGATCCTCGAAGCGTTCGACGTGCACGTTCCGAAACCGTACGTGTATTCGGCGATGGCGTTTGCGTTTCTTGTCGAGCTGCTCAATATGCGCGTGCGTCGCGGGAAAGCGAAACGCGCGGCGGAAGCGAAGAAGAAGCATTAACCGCCCGCATGGTGTTCAGGCAGAACAAATCCGAAGCTTTCGGTACATGGATCTGGCTGTACACCGTGAATGCACTTTTTTTATTGGGGCGCCTGAACAAACACGATACGCCGGTAGTGTTCACGCGGAAGAATTAATCCCGGCCTGAAAATCAGCTGTATTATAATTCAACCTTTCAATTTAACCGGCTGATTTTACGCCATTCCGGTAATTGCTTTCAGGCGAGCTTTGCACGTACACCAAATACCTATAGTTTAGCATTCTCCAATGCTGAGCACGAAAGTCAATAACCTCATCGCAAAAGCCGGGATCGTTTTCCTGCTCCTGCTGTGTTCGTTTCAGCTGCATGCTTCCAAAGCGGATTCGCTCTTAACGATCCTGCACCAGGCGAAAACCGACACCTCCCGCGCGCATGCGATGATCGAGCTCGCCGCAACTTTCCAGTATTCTTCACCGGCGCAAGCCATCGTGTGGGCGGATTCCGCGCTCACCCTCACGCGCGAAAAAGGCACGGACAATCTCCACGGTCGTGCAGCGGCGATCCTCGGCAACATCAACAACGCGAAAGGCCTTTACCAGCTCGCGCTGAAATATTTCTTCGAAAGTCTCGCAGCATTCGGAAAGGCCGGCAATACCGTTGCGCAGGCCAATGTGCAGAACTCGATCGGCAATACGTATCTCGGCCGCAAAGAATACGATCGCGCGCTCGAAGCGTTCCAGGAATCGGCGCGGCTCGCGCAGGAATCGGGCGACCTGCACATGGAAGCGATCGCCAACGCGGGGCTCAGCAGCGCCGTTTCCGAAGATCGTCCCGCGAAAGGCATTCCGTACATCACGAAAGCGCAGCAATTGTTCCGGCAGCTCGGCGATAAAAAGAACGTCGCGTTCACACAGGGCGCGCTCGGGCTCATCTATTACAAGCTGCAGCAATACGATAAAGCGGAAGAGCAGCTCGATTCGGCGCTCGCATTTTTCGAAGGCACCGGCAGCAATTACATGATCTTCAGTCTGCGCAAAGGGCTCGGCGACGTGTACGCGAAAACGGGCCGTGAGGAGCTGGCGCTGCAGTTCCTGTTGCAGAGTGAAACGCTCTGCCGCAAGATGGATGCGAAAGACGATCTCGCGCAGATCTATTCCAGCATTTCGCAGGTGTACGAAGCGACCGGCGATTACCAGAAGGCGCTCGATTACTATCGTCTTTTCAAACAATACAACGATTCCGTTTTTAATACCGAAAGCAACCGCCAGCTGTACGAAGCGCAGGAAGCATTCGGCTCGGAGAAAAAACAGCAGGAGATCGAGCGGCAGAAAGAACAGCTGCGCGAACAGAACACGCAGCAAAAATTTCTCATCGCGGGCATCTGCCTCATGCTGATCATCGCGTTCCTCGTGTTCCGGCAATACCGTGCGAAACGCCGTTCCAATCAGCAGCTGGAAGAAGCTTACAAAACGCTCGAGCTGAAGAACGAAGTCATCGCGCTGAAGAATAAAGAGATCACCGACAGCATTCATTATGCACGCCGCATCCAGCAATCGTTCCTGCCGGATGAAAACGTCTTCCGCCAACTTGCGCCCGATTCGCTGCTGATGTACAAGCCGAAGGATATTGTCTCCGGCGATTTCTACTGGATGAACCGCGTCGGCGAATTCATTGTGTACGCTGTTGCCGACTGCACAGGCCACGGTGTTCCCGGCGCGTTCCTTTCCGCGATGTGCAACGATCTCATGAACCACGTCATCCGCTCTCTGCCGATATCCATCCGCAGCTCGGCCTCGAGGCTTCGGTCTATG
>CAMLEF010000415.1 GCA_946478675.1 uncultured Flavobacteriales bacterium
CCACGAGCATCTGGTTGTATTGGTATTTGTTTTCGAAGAGCGCCGGCTGCGGTTTCAGCGCCGGGTTCAACCCGCTGAAAATTTCCTGCACGTACATTTTCGCCACCCGCTGCGGCGTTCCTTTCAGGCTGTCGTCGGTGAGATCGAGGCCGAGCGTTTCCATGATCGCGCGGAAGTGTCGTTCGATCGTCTGCATTTTCTCTTCATCGCTCATCGCAAAAGCATCGGGCCGCAGCGGCGTTTCGATGCCCGTGCTCAGGTGCTCGTCGCCGATCTCTTCTACGGTATGCTCGCTCAGCGAGATGCGGCTGCCGTTGAGCAGGGTATTCAGGGGGATTTCTTTGGTTTTCATAACAACGGGTTAAAACGAGAACAGATAAACTTTCAATTGCTTCCGGAGACAAAGATAAAACGCTTTTGTTTAATCTTTTTGTACTTTTGTTAAACAAAATAATTTAACCTGCCTTCCAAAAGGTATTCACTGATAACCAACATGCTGCATCATCTTTATTCCCGGCAAATCCTTCGCTGCGATCTCGAAACGGCCTGGAATTTCTTTAGCCGCCCCGAAAATCTCGCCGTCATCACTCCCGCATGGATGAATTTCCGCGTGCTTACCGATCTGCACGGAGCGACGATGTACCCGGGACAAATCATCGAATACAAAGTCAGCCCGGTGCGCGGCGTGCGGCTGCATTGGGTTACGGAAATCACGCAGGTGCGGGAGAAGGAATTTTTCGTGGACGAGCAGCGCTTCGGGCCGTATGCGTTCTGGCATCACAAGCACTATTTCCGTGAGGTGCCGGAAGGCGTGGAAATGATTGACGAGGTGCATTACAAAGCGCCGCTGGGCTGGCTCGGCCGGGTCGCAAATGCGCTGTTCATCCGCCGGCAGCTGCAGAAGATCTTCGATTACCGTTTTGCGAAAGCGGAGGAGCTTTTCAACGGCAATAAAGTGCTCGCTGTTTTTCCCGGGAAAAAGATGACGCAGGCAAATCACGCTTGAAGCAATTGGTGTTTCCCTAATAGAGTCGGCAGCCTGCGGATTGGTTACATACGAAGCATTTTTACCGGGAAATATTTTCATGCGTAACAAGCCAGTTACGCATGAAAAACCCGCAGAGACATTTTGCCGAACAATATCCTTTATCTGCCGGCGAATAAACGATGAGCGTCTTGGCGACTTGTGGCGTTACGCTACTTTCGGTAGAACACGCCGCCGCCGCATTTTTTGAATTTCATTCCGCTGCCGCAGGAACACGGATCGTTCCAGCCGATGGCGAATTTTTTCCGTTATGCGACGAGCTGTCGCTTTTAAAAAGAAAGGCCGATGAAACGTTTATCTGATTTCGGGCGGACGATGACCATGATGTACGCCCAGTTCTGTGTCGCTTTCGGATTCGCAACACCCTGGATTCTTTCAAGTGTTTTAGTTGCGAAGAGCTGGCTGTAGCCACCCTGGAAAGAAACCGATTCGTTGAGGATGTAACCGATCGTAGCATCCGCTTCTGTTCCGAGCGCAGGGTCCTGCTTTTCGGTTCCGGAATAATAATCGGCGTACGTCATGAAATAATGACCGTTCAGCGACACGAAGAACGACGGATTGAATTCAAATTTCGTGTAGAGATAAAAATCTTCGAGCCCGACGGAATTCTCCTGCCGGCCGCCTACATAGAACAGGTCCATGTAGCCGTTGTGCATATGGTTGGTGCCATACATCGGCGAGAATGAAGAATTGGTATTGCCGGTGTAATTGCCGGCCGTGCCGCTGAGCACTTCACCACCGAGTGAGAGCCGGAGCTGGTTCTTCTTCGCATCGTTGGCATGAATGAGCTGCGAAACCTGCAGATTGGCATCGAAGGCCGCGAGATTTTTATTCTTCACGTCTTTTCCCGTTTGGTAATATGCGAAAGCAGAGAGCGTGGTATTCCCGATCTTGTAGCGCAACGTGGGAAGACCGATCGTTTGCGAGTAACGAATGCCTTTTGCGGTAAGCACGTTGGCCGTATCGTACACCGTGTATTGTTTCCCGTTGTTCCAGAAAAGAAATGCGAATTCGAACGCGCCGAACTTGTCTTCGAAGCGCAGCAGCTGTGCGGTTTTGTATTGGTTGGCGACGGTGAAAATATTTCCGGACAGCGCTTCGCCGTCCTGGCTGTAGCCGCTGCCGAAATGCAGCTTCATATTTTTCTTTTCGTATTTCACCAATCCAAAATCGTGTGAACGGCCTTGCATCGCCCAATCGAGATTACCGAGAAAGCGGGCGTTGTCGTAATTCAATTCCTGACGGCCGAGCTTCACCGACCAGCTCGAATCGAAATGAATTTCCGTCCATGCTTCGTGCACGGAGAACAGGCCGTCGGTAGCGTTGATCTGCGAGGTGTTGCCCCAGGTGCGCACATCCTGCAGGCTCGCGAAGAGCTGCACTTTCCCGATCGCGTAGCTCGCCTGCAAACGGAAACGCTGGCTGATGAAAGCTGCGGGGTCGGCATTGTCGGAGATCAGCTTTCCGTAGCCGCTGCGGTATTCGCCCCGTTGCACAAGTTGTCCGCCGAAAGTGAACTGCGCCTGCAGGCCGACGGAAACCAGCAAAGCAAAACCGAGAGGAAGAAATCGTTTCATAAAATGAGATTTAATGTTTTCCGGATGCCGCTTCGATGATCCGGCTGACCGTTTCCTGGTTGTCGACGCCGAGGCCCTCCTGCTGGTGCACGAGCTCGCCGGAGCGGTTGAAGACACTGATGATGTTGGAATGCGAGAATTCCATCGGGGCGATCTCGCGGTATTTTACAGCGAGCACATTGGCGAATTCGCGCACGCTGTTTTCATCGCCCTGCAGGAAAGTCCACTGCTCGCCGTCCATTTCATTCCGGATGGCGAATTGCTTGAGGCGTTCTGGCGTATCGACTGCGGGGTCAATGCTGACGAGAATGTATTGCACCTCGCTTTTTTTGTCGGCCGGCACCTGCTGCTCGATCTTTTTCATGTCGGCAACAAGGCGCGGACAAGCGGTTTTGCAGGAAGTGTAGATCATGACCATCACCAGCACTTTTCCTTTCAGGTCTTTCAGCTGCACCGTTTTTCCTTCTTCCGTGCGCCATTCGGAAGTGAGATTGAAAATGGAATTTGCGGAAACGGTATCCGCTTCTGCAGTTGCCGTGCCGGAAGTATTCACAGCGTCTTTCTTGCTGCAGGACGCAGCCAGCAACAACATGCAGAGCAATAAAGCGATCGTTCTCATACGTTCATTTTTGCGGGATGTCCTTCACGCAACGGAACCCCAGGTTTCTCACACTGTAATTTGCTTTCAGGCTTGCACGGAACGAGTAGCGCATGAATGCCGCATAGTTCCGCAGGTCGGAAGCGCCGATGGAAGCGCCGCCGCAGAAAAGATTATCGTTGCCCGCTCCTTTGCGCGAATCACCCGACATCAGCACGGAATTGAAATCCAGGGGCCATTCCCACACGAGGCCGTGCAGATCGTACACGCCCCAATAATTCCGGTACGTGGAGCCGACGGGATTGTTGAATGTGTTCGTCTTTTCGTACCAGTCGAGAATGTAGCGCGTGTAATTCGAGTCGAGCCGCGCATCTTCCCGGTCGACGCCTGCCATTGCCGCATATTCCCATTCGTCCATCGTAGGAAGACGTTTGCCTTTCCAGCGGCTGTAGGCATTAGCGGCATACCAGGAAACGCAGGTAACCGGCGCATCCGGCAGCTGGGT
>CAMLEF010000416.1 GCA_946478675.1 uncultured Flavobacteriales bacterium
GCACGAGCGGAAGATTTTCGACGAGGTTATCGTCTTCGTTGCGGGCGCAGATGATCACGGACACCGGCTGCAGCTCATTGGTAACGGGCTTGCGTTTCCAGGCGGGAACACGGACAAAAAAGAAAAGGTAGTAGAAGAGCTGCAGGACCAGCCCGAGCACCAATCCCCACCACACCAGCATCCCGGGTGAGAACGTCAACAAATCATTCAGAAACGCCTCCATTTGCGAACAAAGTTAGCGGCGCCTGTTCTGCTGCCCGGGAGGCCGATCCCGTGATTTGAACAAAGAAATTAACAGCGCATCGCTACGCCGCAGGATGGATCACGTTATTCGCAGCCGTTTCAGCGAATTCTTCCTTCTTCTGCACGCCCGGCAACGTCACGGTGAACGTCGTGCCGACGCCTTCCGCCGACTCCACGCCCACCTTGCCGCCGAGACCTTCGATGATCTTCTTCACGATGTAAAGGCCCAGCCCCGACCCGGACTTGACCGCGGTGGCCCGGTAGAAAATATTGAAGACTTTGTCCAGCGATTTGGCGGGGATACCGATGCCGTTGTCCTTCACTTCGATCTTCGCCTCGTGGCTGTCGAAACGCACTTTGACGTGGATGAACGGATCGGCCTGCTCCAGGTTGTGGTATTTGATCGCGTTCGAGATGAAATTGTTCAACACGACTTCGAGACGGCTCTTGTCGGAATAAAATTCGCCTTCGCCTTCCACGTCCACCTGCATGCGGATGCGGTTGTTCTCGTTCATGAAATACAGCAGGCGGATGCTGCCGTCAATGAGCTGGCGGAAGTCGATCTGGTCGCGCGCGAGCTCCAGGCGTGAGTTGCGGGAATAATCGGCGATGTTGCGGATGAGCACGTCGAGCTTTTCCACGCTGGATTTCATCATGTCGAACATGCGGCGCTTCTCACGGTTGTCTTCGCCCATGAGGCTGACATTGATGAGACCGAGGATGGACGCCAGCGGCGCGCGCAGCTCGTGGGAGGCGCTGTACACGAAACGGTCGAGCGCGGCGTTGGTTTTCGTCAGCTCTTCGTTCTGCCGCGCGAGCTGCTCTTCGGCAAGCTTGCGTTCCGTGACGTCGTTCGCTACGCCGCTCAAACGGATCGCGCCCTTCTCATCCACCTCCACTTCGCCCTGCCCGTGGATGATGCGGATCTCCCCGTCCCGGCGGACGATGCGGTAGTGGCAGCTGTAAGCGGTAAGTTCTTTCAGCGCCGTTTTGATGGTCCTCTCCATCATTTCGAGATCGTCGGGATGCATGAATTCCCAGAAACCTTCGTAGGTGATCGGGCCTTCCTGCGGCGGCAGGCCGTAGATGCGGTACAGCTCATCCGACCAGTACAGGCGGTTCGTCGCTACGTCGAGCTCCCAGCTGCCGATGCGCGTGATCTGCTGTGTTTTCGCCAGCAGCCGTTCGCTCTTGCGGATCTTCTGCTCTGCCGTGAGGCGCTCGGTAATGTCGTTGATCATCGCCAGGCGCTTTTTGCCTTTGCCGTATTCGATCGTATGCGAAACCGCTTCCACGAAAATCACGCTGCCGTTTTTCTTCCTGTGGCGCAGGCCGGACAGCCGGTTAAAGCCCTGCTCATTCCTGCTGATGCGATCCAGCAAGGTCGTATTCATGTCTGCCGGCACGATATCCCGCAGCGTCATGGAAAGAAATTCTTCGCGGGAATAGCCGTAATGCCCGATCGCAGCCGGATTCACGTCACAGAACCGCAGCGTTTCGATGTCGTACACCCACATCGGCATCGGGTTGTTCTCGAAAAGGTTTTTGTATTTCTTTTCGCTTTCCTGCAGTTGTAGCTCTGCATTATCGCGCGCCACGATGAGCAGTCCCTGGAGAATACCGTTGTTGACGATCCGCCTCGTGCTGACGAGCAGGTGCCATTCTTTTCCATCGGCAGAGGTAAAGTTGAACGGCAAATCCGTCACGCTGGTCTGCGAAAAAGAATTCCCGACGACGTTTTCACGGAATTCTTTTTCCGCTGCGCTGTCTTTGCCGAGCCATGCTTCGAAAGAGAATTTCCGCGCAGCAATGCCGAACGTCTGTTGCACCTGCGGATTAACGTAAACGACTTCGCGCTGGACAGAAACAATGAAGAGATAATTATTGAGGTTCTCCAGCACGGTTTCCACCGGAATTGAATCGGTAATGCTGAACAGCCTGTATTTGCGCAATGCCACTATCACCGCCACTGAAAAAACCGTCATGGAGACCGAAGTCAGCGGAATTTCGGGACGCGACAGCAGCTCCGGGAACACCACTTCGGTGAGCACACCCAGCAAAACCGGCAAAGAAAGGCCCGTAGCGATCACGAGCATTGCATTTTTTCGGCGCAGATCGTTTCGAGCACGCCAGGCTTTTACGAACAGGATGGTCATCGCCAGCAGCACCAGCGCGGAAGTCCAGTAACGCTCGAGGCTATCAAGTGTGCCCGGCCGCGACTCCACGACGTATCCCCAGAAATCCAGTCGCTCCACGATTAACGGCGCGGGCGTTGCGAGGTAGGTCAGCGTAAAGAAAATATATGTCGCATAAATAGCGATCGCCACTCTCCTGCAGTTTGGCGACGCCCCCGCTCTTCCGACACAAAGCGCAAAATGCAGCGCCAGCGGTCCCACCGACAGATAGCCGATGCAGAAGATCCGGTCCCATATCATGACCGCTTCGGGAGTAGCGCTGAGGCGGTAGCTCGTATCCGAAAGCTGGTAGGAGATCAATCCCGCAAGAAACAGGATGAACACCCGTGTCGTCCGGTCTTTGGGCAGACGGCGCAACGCATACACGAGCAAGGCAATATTGAAAACGGCCGGCACGAAAGACAACAGCGCGCTATACAGGTTCTCACCTGAGAAATTAAACAACGTCGAAAACATGCTTCACAATTTTGGGTCCCGGATAATCGTCGCCGCACGCATGGGGGAACATGGGGTGACGCCGTAATTATTCCGTCAATGGACAAATATTGAACGATCCGCGAAATAAATCCAACCGAAAAAAACAAAAATCTTACACTTCCGGCATTTGTCCGGCCTGTTTTTGCCGCGGAAGAAATCGTCGCGCTGAAGGCTGCTGCTGCCTATCTTTGCGCACCAGTGAAATTCGAGCTTCTTCATACCGACAGCGCTTCCAAAGCCCGTACAGGCCGCATCACGACGGATCACGGTGTCATCGAAACGCCCATTTTTATGCCCGTGGGAACGGCCGGCACCGTGAAAGCCGTGCATCAGCGCGAGCTGGAAAACGACATCAAAGCGCAGATCATCCTCGGCAATACCTATCACCTTTACCTCCGCCCGGGCCTCGAGGTGCTGGAAAAGGCCGGCGGGCTGCACCGCTTCAACGGCTGGCACCGCCCCATTCTCACCGACAGCGGCGGCTTCCAGGTGTATTCGCTCTCGCACCGCCGCAAGCTGAACGAAGAAGGCGCGGAATTCGCCTCGCACATCGACGGCTCGAAGCATTTGTTTACGCCGGAAAAAGTGATGGACATCCAGCGCACCATCGGCGCCGACATCATCATGGCGTTTGACGAATGCACGTCATACCCGGCGGAACATGCCGATGCGAAAGCTTCGATGGAGATGACGCACCGCTGGCTGAAACGCTGCATCGCCCGCTTCGATTCTACGCCTGAAAAATACGGCTATTCGCAGACACTATTCCCGATCGTCCAGGGCAGCACGTTCAAAGACCT
>CAMLEF010000417.1 GCA_946478675.1 uncultured Flavobacteriales bacterium
TAGCAGCGGAAAACCCGCAGTCCCTCCCGAAAGCTTTCGGGAGGGCGAGGACTTGCAGCGCATAGCCCGGTGCGCAGCAGCCCGCCTAATCCTTCTCTTCATGAATCACGAACTTCGGCTTCGACTATCTTTGCGCATGCTTTCTCTCGATCCCAAAGACCTCAAGACAGCCGTGCTGCATCAATACCTGCTGCATGCTGTTGCGCCCCGTCCCATTGCCTTCGCCAGCACCGTCGATAAAGACGGTAACCCCAACCTGAGCCCGTTCAGCTTTTTCAACGTGTTCAGCGCGAAGCCGCCGGTCGTGGTGTTTTCGCCTTCCCGCAGCGGACGCACCGGTGCCACGAAGAATACGTTCGACAATGTGAAGGAGGTACCGGAGGTCGTGATCAACATCGTGAATTATGCGCTGGTGCAGCAGGCTTCGCTCACGAGCACGGAATATCCGAAAGGCGTCAACGAATTTTTGAAAGCAGGTTTGACACAGCGTCCGTCCGTGAAAGTGAAGCCGCCACGTGTGCAGGAATCGCCGGTGCAGCTCGAATGCGTGGTGAAAAATATCGTCGAGCTCGGCCACGAAGGCGGCGCGGGCAATCTCGTGATCTGTGAAGTCGTGATGCTGCACGTGAACGAGGAAATTCTCGATCCGGCAACACAAATGATCGACCAGCAGAAGATCGATCTCGTGGCGCGCATGGGCGGCGACTGGTACTGCCGCGCATCGGGAAATAATTTGTTCAAAGTGGCCAAGCCGCTGATGACGATGGGGATGGGCGTTGACCAGCTTCCGCAGCACATCCGCGAGAGCCGCGTGCTCACGGGGAACCATCTCGGCCAACTCGGGAATACGGAGCAGCTTCCTTCGCAGGAAGAAGTGCAGGCGTATAAAACGTCGGGCGCGATTCTCGAGGTGTTCCAGGATTACAGCGGCGATAAGGCGAAGCTTGACGAACATTTGCATCATATTGCCGCGCGATTGCTGGATGAAGGAAAAGTGATGGAAGCGTGGAAGGTGCTGCTGGCGGATATGTGGTAGAGAAGGTGCGTGTTACGTGGTACGGAGGTGCGGGTGAAATACGAATTCGCTTTTCCCGTGCAACCCGCAACCCGAACCGCCGCAACTTCATTTCATAAACTTATTCACAACTGTTAATATCGAGCCGGGCCGCCCGCCGATAAATCGTATTTTTACTCATCAATCTAATAACACACTCCACTGTTTAACATCACCGGCATTCTTAAAGCAAAGTACGACGAACAGAAGGTTTCAGATCGTTTCCGAAAGCGCGATTTTGTCCTCACCGACAACTCTTCCCAATATCCCCAGCACATTAGCTTCCAGCTCGTGCAGGACCGTTGCAACCTCATCGACAATTTCAACGTCGGTTCCGAGATCCGTGTTTTCTTCAACCTGCGCGGCCGTGAATGGGCGCCGAAAGACGGAGGCCCGGTAAAATATTTCAATACGATCGAAGCCTGGAAAATCGAAGCCGTCAACGCAGGCGCTCCGCAATCCGGCGCACCGATGAATACTTCCGTCCCGGTTTCCGACGTGAGCACGTTCACCTCCGATGGCGGAGATGATCTTCCGTTCTAAAACCGAGGTTTGAAAATTTAAAGTCCGGAGGAGCAATCCTGCCGGACTTTTTGTTGCCTGAAAAAATGAACCACGGAGACACGGGGACACGGAGAAATCAATCTCCGTGCCTCCGTGTCTCCGTGGTTCATTTATATTTCAAACGTCTTCAGCTCCGCTTTTTCCCCGTCGAAAACCGCGTACGTATTGTATTTGATCCAATCGCCGAGGTTGATGTAGTGCGTGCCGGGAATTACTTCCTTGTCGAGCGGAAGATGGCGGTGGCCGAAAATGAAGTAGTCGACTTTTTCTTTCGCGACGATCTCTTTTGCGTACAGCATCAGGAATTCTTTGTCGTCGCCGTGATAGGTTGCTTGTCCTTCTTTCTTGTCGTAACCCTGTCCTGAAAAAAACTGCGCGAGCCAGATGCCGAAGTTCGGATGCACACGCGCATACAGCCATTGCGCAAAGCGATTCCGGAAAATGCTCTTGATGAATTTGTAGCCGCGATCGCCGGGGCCGAGGCCGTCACCGTGACCGATGATGAATTTCTTCCCGTTCCATTCGCGATGAATGGGCGCGTGGTACAGCTTCGCGCCGCATTCTTCTTCGAGATAACCGAACATCCACATGTCGTGGTTGCCGCTGAAGACGTGAACGGGAATGCCGCTGTCGGTGAACTCCGCGATCTTCGCCAGCAAACGCACGAAGCCTTTCGGAACGGCGCGTTTGTATTCGAACCACGCATCGAAGAGATCGCCCACGAGAAAAAGTTCTGCCGTATCCGCTTTCACCGAATCCATCCAGCGCACGATGCGTTTCTCGCGCTCGACGCTGGACGCATGATCCGGAATCCCGAGATGGAAATCGGAAGCGAAGTAGATCTTTTTCCCGTGGGGCAATGCCGTCATCAGAACTGAACGCGTTGGAGAATATTGAACGGGTTGAGCGGCTTGAGGTTGAACGTGAAACGGATCATGTTGCCGTAATTCAAACCGTTGGATGAATAATAATCCTTGATGTTGGACGAATACACCAACGGGAAATACACGTTGCAGACGTCGTTGCCGAGCAGGCTCAGCTGCAGTCCTGCGTCAAACAGGAATTCGGTTTTTCCGAGGCCCGTCGTGTTGTAAATGCCGGCGTCACCGTAAACTTTGATCATGCCGAGCAGCCTGTTTTTCACGGGGAGCGGGATCGTGACGTTGGTAGCGGCGAGCCATTTGTCGCTTTGTCCGTACGGCGAATAGATCTTGAAGCCGCCGTCTTCCACCACCATCTGCTGCGCCCAGAAACCGTTGTCTTCGCTGCGACCGATGAAGATGTTGTCGAAGAGATAATCGTGGTTGCCGATGCCCAGCGGGCCCCAGCCGCTCATGCGGAAACGGTACGGGCCGGCATCTGCTGCTTTCGTGCCGAGGAACGTGCCGCCGAACACGCGGATGTCGATCTTCTTCTTCGCGTTGATGTTGATGTGATAGTTGCCGGTGAGCTGCAGCTTGCTCATGTTCTCGCCGGTCTGGAACAGCACGGTGAAATCGAACGGATTGATGTGGCGGTTGTTGGCCAGCGAATAACGCGCTTCATAGAACGTGCGCTGCTTCTGTTCCATCCGGTAAACTGACGTCATCCCGGTATCAGTGAAAAAATTTACGAAATCCGTCTGTAGCCACACTGCGCGGAAAGAAATGGTTTGCGTGATCGGACTGCGCGCGCGTTTTTTCTTTAGGTCGAAGCTCAGCTCCGGCGCTACTTTCAACCATGCCAGGCGGCGTGTCAACGGCAGGTTGTCCACCTCGTAGTTAGACACTACTTGCGGATAGGTGTAATAATCGTAACGGTTCGCGTTGGCGCCGAAACGAATTTCCTGGAACACGGATTTCGGACGAATGTGGAAGAATGCGTCTGCATGACCGACGAGCGTTTTGCTGCCGAAGCCGTACATCGGCATCAGTGTCCATTCGAATGTTTTGCCGGGCAGCACGTGGTTGTAGAACGCCGCGCCGAGCATGAATTTATCGTAGAGGTTGAAGCCGAGCCCGCGGATAAAAGGCTTGGATACATTAGGACCCGTTTTCA
>CAMLEF010000418.1 GCA_946478675.1 uncultured Flavobacteriales bacterium
CACAAGATGATCTGGGTGGGTGCAACGTGGCGCACGAATGACGGCATGTCGGGCATGGTCGAATACCAGGCTACCAAAAACCTGCGTGTCGGTTACGCGTACGATCTCGCGCTGACGAACATGCAGAAGTACAACCAGGGCTCGCACGAGATCATGATCGCATGGGACTTCGTGCACGATGAAACCCTGCGCTTCAAATCTCCCCGCTTCTTTTAAACCCCGACTCCCGTGAAAAAGACCAACTACTTCATCGTCGTCGCCGGCCTCCTCGCTGCAGGATGCGGCAACCGGCTGTTGCGCGAAGCTGAAACGCATTACGCCAACTACGAATACGCCGTTGCTGCGCGACAATACGAAACGTACCTGCAGAAGGATTCGACTTCTGCCACTGCGATGCTGCATCTCGCCGATTGCTATCGCCACATGAACCATCATGCCGACGCGCAGAAATGGTATGCGAAAGCCGTCACCCAACCCGAAGCGACGCCCACCGACAAGCTGCGTTATGCCGAAGAGCTGAAATCGACCGGCCGCTACAGCGAAGCGCAATCGTGGTTCGACGCTTATCTCACGTCGAATCCCAACGACAAATCCGCGAAGCTGCAACGCGAATCCTGCGACACTTCACTGAAAGCATCGCCGTATTACGACGTCAGCCTCGTGAACCTTCCTTCGCACAGTGCGAGCTTCAGTCCGTATTTTTATAAAGGCAAGCTGTACTATTCTTCGGAAGCGCCGGTGCATACGGGCGACCATGCGAACAACTGGACGGGCAACGGCTATCTCGACATTTACACGGCCGATCCATCCGATCCTGCTGCTGCAACGCCGCTCGATTCTGCGATTAACTCGCCGCTGCATGAAAGCAACGTCGTGTTCAATCCCGAAGGAACGATGGCGTATTTCACCCGCAGCGCGCTCACCGAAAAAGTGACGAAACGCAAAACGACGTATTCAACCTCCAGCGGCGTAGGACACACGAATTACCTCGAGATCTGTTCCGCAGAATTGAAAGACGGAAAATGGACGAACGTGAAAACGCTTCCGTTCAACAGCAAGGATTTTTCTACGGGGCATCCTGCGCTGACCGCGAACGGCACACGCATGTATTTCACTTCCGATCGTCCGGGCGGAATGGGCGGAACCGACATTTATTATTCGGATCTCGTCGAGAGCAACTGGACAGCGCCGGTGAATGCAGGCGAAGCCGTCAACACGCCCGGCAATGAAATGTTCCCGACGATCCACGTCATCAATCTCTCCAACGAAGAGCTGCTCTTTTCTTCCGACGGTCGTGGCGGCGCAGGCGGGCTCGACATTTTCCGCACGCGCTTGTCGAACGGATCGCCGACCCGCACAGAATGGATGACGCTGCCGTTCAATTCGCCCGGCGATGATTTCGGCCTGGTGTTCGTAGAAGACGGCAAGTCCGGTTACTTCTCTTCGAACCGCGATGACAACGACGGCGACGATCACATCTACAGCTTCCGCCGCAAAGATCCCATGTTCTTCGTCGACGTTGTAGTGGTCGACAAAGAAAGCCGCGAGCCCGTGCCGAATACGTTCATGGAAGTCACGAACGGCCGCACGATGACGAGCTGGAATACGCACTCGGATGCTTCGGGACACGTTTTCTTCCCGGCAGATTCGCTGACGAACTACGGATTCACGCTGCGCTGCGATCAGTATTTCTGCGGATTCAATTCTGCAACGACCACCGGCTTCCGCGGCAACCTCTACGACACGACGCACGTTACGATCCAGCTCGAGAAGATCGTCATCAACAAACCGATCCGCCTCGACAACATCTACTACGATTACAACAAGTGGAACATTCGTCCCGATGCGGCCGTCGAGCTCGACAAGCTGGTGAAGATCATGCAGGACAACCCGAAGATCCGCATCGAGTTGAGCTCGCACACGGATTGCCGCGGCAGTGACAAATACAACATGACGCTCTCGCAGAAACGTGCGCAGTCGGCTGTCGATTACATCGTTTCCAAAGGCATCAGCAAGGATCGCATTTACGCGAAAGGTTATGGCGAATCGAAGCCGCTGAACAAATGCGTAAATGGTGTAAAGTGCACCGAAGAAGAATACCAATGGAACCGCCGCACGGAATTCAAAGTGGTGGAAATCCTGCAGTGATAAAAAAGCAGGATTCGTTTCCTGTGAAGAAGAGGGACCACAACCTGAGCGTGGTCTCTCTTTTTTTTATTCATCCTCCTGCGGAACGCGTATCTTCGTGATCCCACATGTCCCTCTTCATCGCTTCACTGAATTCCGGCAGCAACGGCAACTGCTATTACGTAGGCAACGAGCGCGAAGCCGTGCTGGTCGACGCCGGCATTTCCTGCCGCGAAACGGAGAAACGCATGAAGCGCATCGGCCTTTCGATGGAAAAGGTGAAAGCCATTTTCATCTCGCACGAGCACAGTGATCACATCCGCGGCATCGAGGTCATCGCGAAAAAGTACCAGCTCCCGGTTTACGGCACGCCGGCCACCATGCAGCGTGCAGGGCTCATGCTGCAGGAATGGCTCATCTATGATCTGAAGGCGCATCAGCCGGTGCGTGTCGGCGATCTGCGTGTGACGGCTTTTCCGAAACAGCACGACGCGATCGATCCGCACAGCTTCATCGTGGAAGGAAACGGCGTTACGATCGGCGTGTTCACCGACATCGGCGCGCCCTGCCGTCATGTGGAAACGCATTTCAACCGTTGCCACGCGGCGTTCCTCGAATCGAATTACGATGACATGATGCTGGAGAACGGCGCGTATCCCGTTTATCTCAAGAACAGGATCCGCGGCGACGAAGGCCATTTATCGAATGTGCAGGCGGTGGAGCTCTTCAATGCGCACCGCCCGGAATTCATGAGCCTCGTGCTGCTGTCGCATCTTTCGCGCGACAACAATTCGCCGCAGGTGGCGCAATCACTTTTCGAATCGCATGCCGGGAACGTGCACGTCACCGTTGCTTCGCGGAATGAAGAGTCGTCCGTTTATCATGTGAAAGCGGAAGGAAACGATTACACGGCCGCTGCTCCCGGGCAGCTTTCGCTCTTCCGTTAATTCGTTTCTTCACCGAAGATCTTTTTCACTTCGGCGGTAACGCTGTTCCACTTGTCTTTGTTCTCGCCGGTTTCATTGCCGTGCACGTACAGCAGGATGATGCCGTCGCGCTGCATCACTTTCACGCCGGGCACGTCGATGGCGAGCAATTCTTTTTTCTTTTTGCGAAAACGTCCTGCGCGGATGCCGAGCACGCCATGCGCCTGGTAATGCTTCACACGCGAAAGAAATTCTTCTTCCGTCCAGGGCAGCTCGTAGTTCTCATCGTGGTAAAAATATATTTCGCCGGTCTCGACGTCTTTCAGCTTTAAGCCGGTGCGACGGATCAGCGCGCGGTCTTCCACCAGCTCGTCGTAGATCTGCTTGAAATTCTTTTCTGCGAAATGATGACCGGAACAAGAAGGTGTGGTGGCGATCTTTTTTTCATGAAGGAATTTCACGAGCTCGCGCAACGCGGAATCGACCGTCGAATCGAATTCCGGGTTGCGGATGCGGTTGGCGTTTTTCTTCTTCATGAAATAAAACCACCCGGGACGATCGGCGGCCTGCAACCAGCTGCCGGTATGAAAAGCTT
>CAMLEF010000419.1 GCA_946478675.1 uncultured Flavobacteriales bacterium
AATACCTCCGCTACAACATGCGGAGGTATTCCACCACGTCTTCCGTGGAAGAGATGTAGCCGCCGATCAGCGCAAACGATTTCGCGAAGGTGCCGAAGTAAATGTCGATGCCGTCCTGGCAGCCTTGTGCTTCGCCGGTGCCGCCGCCGGTGGGTCCCATGGTACCGCAGCCGTGCGCGTCATCAACGAAGAGACGGAACTGGAATTTTTTCTTGAGCTCGACGATCTCTTTCAGCTTGCCCTGGTTGCCGCTCATGCCGAATACGCCTTCGGTGATCACGAGGATCGCGCCACCCGTTTCAGCGACCATTTTGGTGGCGCGCTCGAGCTGTTTCTCGAGGGAAGCGATGTCGTTGTGCGGGTAAACGAAGCGCTTGCCCATGTGCAGGCGAACGCCGTCGATGATGCAGGCGTGTGCTTCTGCGTCGTACACGATCACGTCGTGACGGTCTACGAGGCAGTCGATCGCGGAGACCATCGCCTGGTAACCGAAGTTGCAGAGGATGGTGTCTTCTTTTTTCGTGAGCTCGGACAGGCCGGCTTCGAGTTGTTCGTGGTAGTTGGAGTTGCCCGACATCATGCGGGCGCCCATCGGAGCGGCGAAACCGAATTTCGCGGCAGCTTCCGCATCGGTTTTGCGTACTTCGGGATGATTGGCAAGGCCGAGGTAGTTGTTCAGGCTCCAGACGAGGCGTTCCTTGCCGCGGAAGATCATCTTATTGCCGATGTCGCCTTCGAGCTTGGGGAACGTAAAATAGCCATGCGATTCTTTGGCGTGCTTGCCGAGGGGACCGCGGTTCTCGCGGATCTTGTCGAAAAGGTCTCTCATACCGGGTTAGGTGTTTTTGGTTGAGCAAAAGTACGGAAAAAGCGACGAGGCGGTTCCTGATTTTGCCCGGACAGCAGGGAAGGGCGGCGTTTTTTATCAACTTCCGGGTTGTTGAATAATCGTTCTCCGGAGGAAGAGCGGTCGTTTTTCCCCGTGCTGTAAACCGCCCGGCTGATCACTATCAGTTTTTTTGCTGCCGCAAATCATGATCGAAAAATGTCGCGCCAAATAATTTTGAAATGCATTTAAACACTATCCCTATGAAAAGCAAACTGATTGCCATTGCGATTTTCCTGTTCCTCTATTTCGTTCCGTTCCGCATGGTGTTCCTGGGCGGTGAGATCATCAGTTCGGGCGCGCAAATGCTGACGTTCCTGTCGGTGCTCATCGGTTTCCTCGTGGCCTTCGGCATCGGCACCAACGAGCCGTTCGATAAAAAACAGAAGCCTTCCGCTGCGAAAAGCGCAGGCGAAGAATCGGTTCGCAAAGCAGCTTAATTCCCACATACGATCAGAGTAGGTACCAGGGAGGGTTTGGCGTTCTTCCCGGTAGCAGAAACGGCGGCGTTTCCTTTTGAAGGAAGTGCCGCCGTATTTTGTTTTCCGTTAATTTGGTAATTCCATTCTGCAAGAAACCTGTATGCAAATTCTGGAACTCACGCTCTCTGCCCACGTTCCCGACGAGCTCCGGCAATTCTACAGCCGCTTCGGGTTTACGGAAATCGAAGCGCTCGGCGGCAGCGACGGCTACTCGTTTCACGCCGGCCATACGCGATTCAATTTTATTCCCGGTCACCGCGATGCACGGTATCATTTTGCGTTCAACGTTCGTCCCGATCAGCTGGATGATGCGGTGAAATGGGCGGAACAATCGGGCGCGGAACTGCTCGATAATGAGGAACGCAAAGGCAAGCTCGTCGACTTTCCGGCATGGCGGGCGCGTTCGGTTTATTTCTTCGATCCGGCGGGAAATATTGTCGAGCTCATTGCGCGGGCGGCGCTTCCGCGGGCGGGCAACGCTCCTAAATTTTCTGCGAACTCATTGCTCGGCGTCAGCGAGATCGGGCTCGTGTGCGATGATGTAGCCGCGATGCGCGAGTGGATTACGATGGCGCACGGGATCAGCGCCTTCGTGCGACAGGAAAATTCGGATCAGTTCACGGCGCTGGGCGACGACGAAGGTTTGCTGCTGCTCGTGCCGAAGAAACGTCCCTGGTTCATGGGGAATTTCGAGGCGCAGCATTTCCCGCTGGCGAAGACGCTGACGCATGCGGAGAAAGAAGTGAAGCTGGTGTTGCCGTAGAAGACGGAGCTTTGATTTTAATTGGAGCTCACTTCATCATTCACTGGCTGAGAAACTGCATTTCCTTCCGTTGAAACAGTTTCAGTTACTTCAACGATAGATGCCGGTTCAGAAACCGCGTTACGCTCGCTTTTCTGCCGTTCCTTCTTACGATGGACCCGTGCGATTTTTTTCTTTGCTTCTTCCGATTCTTCTCCCGTCAGCAATTCCCGTTTGATGATTTCGTTGATCAGAACCGTTTCGATTTCTTCCGTACTCACTTTTATTTCCGGATAGATTTGCCTGAGCTCTTTCCGGATACTGGACAAAACGCCCTCCGTGCAAAGAAGGTGACCGATCATAAACCGGTTTGTCGCCTGCTTTTGAGTGAAGTAATCCTCCAATGAAGATTTAGTCAGGGCTTCTTTTGTCAGAAGAAATAACGTTTCGAGGTCATCCTGATGACGATGGTTCAACTTTAAAAAATCAATTTCCAGGACGAGGATACTTTGAATGGGCTTTGAAAAAATGACCTTAAAAACCTTCCATGTTGCTGCGTTAGAAAGAATCACCCATTCGATTCCTTTGTTAGACGCATAATCAACAGCTTGCTTTACGTGGTTTTCTTTGAGCTCGGTTCCTATTGCTTTAGCCTCCAGCAAAACCGAAATTTTATTTTCAATTTTTAATGCAAGGTCGCAATAGGTTCCCCGAATGGAAAGCTCCGTTGTGATATCCGTGTATTTGTCGAACCCGAACAACTCCGAAAGTATTCCCGTTAATATGACAACTGTGTCTGATTCGTTTACGTCTCTTGTCTTCGCTGATTCGACGATTGTCTGAAAGCGCTTTAATCCATCGGAAATGCGGGCTGAAATTTTGGAAGGAATGTTGGCCATAGCGGTTTTATTGCGTGGTTATGGGACGCAGGCAATAATAGCAATCGGTACCACTTTTCCAATGGTGGATTTACTTCGTTTTTATCGGCAGCCCGAACAGTAGAACCTTAATAAATCCTAAAATCAAATCGGTAATTGAAAATCGGCAATCCGTAAATTTTCTCTCCGCGGCAGAATTCTTAATTTTAGGAGAATGAAATTCCTCGGCACGGTCGTATTCCTTGTTGCAACGTTCTGCTTCTTCGCGAACATGAGCGCTTCGTCTATTCCCGGCGATAAAGACAAAGACAAGAAAAAGGAGCCTGCCGGTTGCGATACGGATAAAGTCGTGCGAACCTCGAACGATTCGCTGATCCTGAAGAAATATGAGAAAGTGTACCAGCGCATGGGCGGCATCTGCTACATTCTCCACCTGCAGGAACTGGCGAAGATGAAGAAGGTTTCGGATTCGACGTACAATGTGAAAGTGAAGCAGTCGAACACCACGCAGTCCCGCGTCGACTGGTCCACGTATTTATTCTGCCCGATCGGCAAACCCAACGGCACCGTTACGCTCATTGCAGAGAACGGTGATTCCATCCAGCAATGCAC
>CAMLEF010000420.1 GCA_946478675.1 uncultured Flavobacteriales bacterium
GACGATATCGTATTTCATGCCTGGAACGGCTTTCGCAAGACCGCTTTCGAGCTTGGATTTCACTTCGGCGTCAACAGAGTCGACCTGTGCTTTGTAGTTGGTCGTGATCTTCAGCTGTTCGTTACCGCCGGCGGTTTTCACTTCCGGGGGCGCACCGTATTCCAGCTTCAGCGCTTCACGAACGGCTTCGCGGTCAACCGGATTTTCGAAACGAACGGTGTAGGAACGTCCGCCGCTGAAATCAACGCCGAGCGTGTAACCGTGGTTTTTGTAAGCCATGAACGCACCGAGCAGGATGATCGCGCCGGAGAACATGTAGTAAAATTTACGCTTGCCGACGAAATCGATCTTCGTGTTGCGGAGGAAGTGTTCCGTAGCCGGGATCGAAAAGGCGATTTTCTGCTCTTTCTTCAGCATCCAGTCGAAAATGAGACGGGTGATGAAAATTGCGCAGAACAGTGAGCTGATGATACCGATGATAAGCGTGGTGGCAAAACCCTGTACCGGGCCGGTACCGAAGGCGTAAAGAATGATACCGAGGATCAGCGTCGTCAGGTTCGAGTCAAGGATCGAAGACATCGCGTGCTTGTAACCGTCGCCGATCGCGCTGCTGAGGCCTTTGCCTTCACGCAATTCTTCCCGCACACGTTCGAAGATCAGGATGTTCGCGTCGACGGAAAGCGCGATCGTCAGAACGATACCGGCAATACCCGGCAGCGTGAGGACGGCGCCCAGCGAGCTGAGAATACCCATGATGAAGAAGACGTTCACGAAGAGCGCAATGTCAGCCACCCAGCCTGCTTTGTTGTAGTAGATACCCATGTAGATGAGTACTACGAGCAGCGCTACGATGAAGGAAAGGATACCGGCACGGATCGCTTCGTCACCGAGGGTAGCACCGACAACCGTCTGCTCGACGATGTTGGTCGGGGCAGGCAGCTTACCGGTGTTGAGGACGTTCACAAGGTCATCCGCTTCTTTGTTGGTGAAGTTACCGGTGATGGTAGAAACGCCGCCGGTGATTTCGCCTTGTACGGTCGGGTAAGAATAGACGAGGTTGTCAAGCACGATGGCTACGCTGCGCTGTACGTTGCGCTTGGTGAGCTGTGCCCAGCGGTGCGAACCTTCCGAGTTCATCGTCATCTGGATGATCGGGCTGCCGCCGCTGTTGCGGTCGTACTGCTTGCGCGCGTCGGTTACGACGTCACCGAGCATGGAGGCATGGCCGGATTCTGCTTTCAGTGCGATGAGGTACAGGAACGGCTGACCGTTCTGCAGGTAATCGGGTTTTACGGTCCAGGCGAGGCGCAGGTCGCGCGGGAGGATCTCCTGGATTTCCGGCTTGCGGAAGTAGTCGCCGATGATGCCGGTATCTTTCACAAGAACACCGAAGAGCATCGGGCCTTTGCCCTGCTGGTTGCCGATTACGATGTGGTCGCCCAGCGGATCGGGATCGCGTTTGCCGGCAGCCGCTTTCGCTTTCATGTCGGCAGAGTCTTTCGCCACTTTTACGCTGTCGAAAATGCGGATCGCACTGTCGAGCTTCACTTTGGCAGCGGCCTGAACTTTTGCGGAGTCTGCTTTCGTTTTAACCGATTTGTCGTAAACCGGTGCGTATTTCAGCGAGTCTTTGAAAACGACGGTGTCGGTTTTGTAACCGAGCAGGACTTTCAGCTTTTCATCAGCAGCCTGGATCTTGGGGCCGATCTCGGAGAGCTCGTAGGTTTCCCAGAACTCGAGGTTCGCAGCGCCGGTGATCAGCTTCTTCACGCGCTCTTCGTCTTTTACGCCCGGAAGCTCGACGAGAATGCGGTTGGTGGATTTGAGGTGCTGGATGTTCGGCTGAGCGACACCGAATTTGTTGATACGGGTCTCGAGGACCAGCTTCGCACGATCGACGGCAGCATCGGACTCTTTGCGGAGCGCGGTCAGCACCTGCTCGTCGGTCGAGTTGAACGTGATGTCGTATTGCTTCAGCTGTGCAGCGAAGAGGCTGGAGAGGCGGCCCTGCGGGTTGATCTCGTGGTATTTCTTACCGAAGATGGTAACGAAATCCTGGTTCGAGTTCAGCTTCTCTTTGCGGGCTTGCTCCATCGCTTTCTTGAAACCCTCATCTTCAGAGTTGTTCGAAAGGGATTTTACGATATCGGGAACCGATACTTCGACCGTTACGTTCATACCGCCCTTAAGGTCAAGACCGAGGTTCAGCTCTTTGTCTTTGCAGCTCTCGTAGGTGTACAGGCCGAGATAGATTTTCTTGCCGGCCAGCGAATCCTGGAGGAAGAATCGTTCACGCGCGGTGATGACGGAGTCAATGATACGGCCTTCTTCAACCGTCTTACCATTGCTACGTGCTTTCGCCATGTCGGTGATCGACTTCTGCGAGGCATAATTCACAGCATACTTGTGTGCCTCTTTCTCCCATTTCCGCGTAACGAACGAGAAGGACAGATAGAACAGGCAACTAATCGCCATCAGTATGGCGAAAATCCGGATAGCTCCTTTAATGTTTTGCATAGTATTCAGTAGTTCCAGGGGTGAACTGGCTCAAGCAGTCAGAACCTCCCAAAATGGAGGGTGCAAATATAGAAGAAAAACGTAATAAGGCAATCCGCGCAAAAATCGTGTAACGGATTGAGAGGCAAGAGAAAACGCGGCATTCCCCGGGGAAATGAGATTTAACAATTGCGCGGCAGGTGCTTCCCCGCGACGAAGATTAACCACTTAAGGCACTTAAATACACTTAAGGAAAACGTCCCTTGCAACCCGCACCTTCGCAACGCGCACCCCGCAACCAATTTCAGCTATCTTTGTTTATCTCCCCACCTAATAAGGAACAGAAACTCTTTCACCATGAAACATGTGCTACTCCTGGCGGCGGGATTCCTCCTTGGCGGTGCGTTGCGCGGGCAGACCGTTACCGGGTTTGTGCGGGTAGATACGATCCCTGTTTACGACAACAGCGCGCAACTGGAAAATCCGTGGGCGGGCGGAATCAACTCCACACAATTTTCGGATATCGATCTCGACATGGACGGCGTCAACGATTTGTTCGTGTTCGATCGCTCGGGGAATAAAGTGACGACGTACCTCAATGTGGGAACACCGGGCAATGCGGATTACCGGCTGGCGCCGCAATACGTGAGCCGTTTCCCGCTGATGCACGACTGGGCCATTCTTCGCGACTACAACTGCGACGGCAAGATGGACATCTTCACTTGCTCCATTGCAGGATTTTCCATCTACAAAAACATTTCGACGCTGGCCACGGGGCTGCAGTTCCAGCTCATGCAATTTCTCGTGAATACCGACCGCTCGCCGAACAGCACGCATTTCATCGGGAATCTTTTCGTGAGCCAGATCGACGTGCCCGCGATCCGCGACATCGACGGCGATGGTGATCTCGACATTCTCACGTTCTCGAACGGCGGCAACCAGGTCGAATATCACATCAACAAAAGCATGGAGCTCTACGGCGTTTGCGACAGCATTAAATATGTCGTAGGGACGAACTGCTGGGGCGAATTCGCGGAAGACGTTTCGAATGCCATCATCAATATGAATGCGACCTGCCCTGCCGTTCCGGTTCATCAAA
>CAMLEF010000421.1 GCA_946478675.1 uncultured Flavobacteriales bacterium
AGACGCTGAAGGTTTCTTCGCTCGGCACGCACAACCTGCTCGGCCTGGCTCGCGTGAAAAAAGCCCGCATCCTCGTCGCTTCCACTTCGGAAGTGTACGGCGACCCCACCGTCCACCCGCAAACCGAAGATTACTGGGGCAACGTCAATCCCATCGGCCCGCGCGGCGTGTACGACGAAGCAAAACGTTTCATGGAAGCAATCACGATGGCGTACCATACCTACCACGGTCTCGAAACGCGCATCGTCCGCATCTTCAATACTTACGGCCCCCGCATGCGACTGAACGACGGTCGTGTATTGCCGGCATTCATCGGCCAGGCGCTTCGCGGTGAAGACCTGACCATCTTCGGCGACGGCTCGCAGACGCGTTCGTTCTGTTACGTCGACGATCTCGTGGAAGGCATTTACCGTTTGCTGATGAGCGATTACGCGCAACCGGTGAACGTCGGCAACCCGCAGGAGATCACGATCAAAGATTTTGCGGAAGAGATCATCAAGCTGACCGGCACGAAGCAGAAAGTCGTTTATCATCCGCTGCCGACCGACGATCCGAAGCAGCGCCAGCCCGACATCACGAAAGCGAAACAAATTCTCGGCTGGGAACCGAAGATCGACCGCGCCGAAGGACTCAAACGCACGTACGCCTACTTCAAGAGCCTCTCCAACGACGAGCTTTACAAGAAAGAGCATCGCGAATTCGAAAAGAAATAGCGGATGCTCAGCACTGAAACCCCGGTTGCTAAAGTTCGTTTAGAGAACGACATCGTCTACTTGCTGGTGAACGGCAACGTCGTGTTCACGCTGGCGCAGATGAAAGACCATTACCGAACCGTTCACGAAATGACGGGCGGAGGTATGGTCGGCGTGCTCATCGATACGCGCGACATGAGCTATTCCGACGTGAGCGGGGAAGTGCTGCGCTACATGGCCGACAACGAATACGTGAAATGCCAGGTGGCCGCCGCGCTGGTGATCAACAACCTTTCGCTGCGCATGATCGGCAATATTTATCTCGAGCTTTTCGGCCCAAAAGTGCGCACCCGCATTTTTACCAGCGAAGAACGCGCGCGCAACTGGCTGCAGGAGGCGATGCGGGAATGGCACGACCGCAACCGCGATGCCGGGAAAGGGGCTTAAAGTCCCGCGGGAAAGCCCTATCTTAGGCGCCTGTTTTTGCTATGGAAAAATCTTATTTCGCGCACCCTACGGCTGTTGTCGACGAAGGATGCACGATCGCTCCCGGCGTAAAGATCTGGCACTTCTCGCACATCATGCCCAACTGCGTGATCGGCGAGAACTGCAATATCGGCCAGAACGTGGTCATCGCACCAGAGGTCGTGCTCGGGAAAAACGTGAAGATCCAGAATAACGTTTCCCTGTACACCGGCGTCACCTGCGACGACGACGTATTCCTCGGGCCTTCCTGCGTTTTTACCAACGTCACCAATCCGCGCAGCGCTGTCAACCGCCGCGGGCAGTATGCAAAAACACATGTCGGAAAAGGCGCAAGCATCGGTGCGAATGCCACGATCGTTTGCGGGCATGATATCGGCGCGTACGCTTTCATCGGCGCAGGCGCAGTCGTGACGAAGAATGTTCCGCCCTACGCGCTCGTCGTCGGCAACCCGTCGAAGCAGATCGGTTGGATGAGCGAGTTCGGGCATCGTTTGAACTTCGGCAAAGACGGCATCGCGGAGTGTCCTGAATCCAAAGAAAAATACCGCCTCGAAAACGGGCGCGTCACCAAACTTTAATCCTTGCAGAATAGTATGTCGGGCGTTCCATTCGCCGTAATCGGCCAGGGCCACATCGGGAAACGACACGCGGAAATGGTGCGTCGCAATCCCGGCGCAAGGCTGGTCGCGGTTTGTGATATTCTTCCCGAAGCGCAGGCCGGTGTCGCTCCCGGTACGCCGTATTACCAATCGCCGGAAGCGATGCTGCAGGCGCACCCGGAAATCGAAGTCGTCAACATCTGCACGCCGAACGGATTGCACGCTGCGCACGCTGTCCTCGCGCTGGAGCACCGCAAGCACGTCGTTATCGAAAAACCGATGGCGCTCAGTAAAAGCGATTGCGAAATGGTCATGCACAAAGCGCTGCAGAACGGCCGCAACGTTTTTTGCGTGATGCAGAACCGTTATTCGCCGCCGTCACAATGGCTGAAAGAGCTGGTGACGAAAAAGATCATCGGCGACGTGTTCATGGTGCAGCTCAACTGCTACTGGAACCGCGACGAGCGTTATTACAAAAAAGGAACCTGGAAAGGCACGCAATCCCTCGACGGCGGCACGCTCTTCACGCAGTTCTCGCATTGGATCGATTTGCTGTACTGGCTCTTCGGCGACGTCTCGAATATCCAGGCGCGTTTCGCGGATTTCCGCCACAAGGACCTCACGGATTTCGAAGATTCGGGTTTCGTGAATTTCAGTTTCCTCAACGGCGGAATGGGCTGCATCAATTATTCGACCGCCGTGTGGAACACGAACATGGAAAGCAGCATCACGGTCGTCGGCAGCAAAGGCGCGGTGAAAGTGGGCGGGCAGTACATGGACAAAGTCGAGTATTGCCACATTGAAAATTACACGATGCCCGAGCTCGATGAAACGGCGCCCGCCAATGATTACGGCGCGTACAAAGGCTCGGCCAACAACCATCATTTCGTCATTCAAAACGTCATCGACACGCTCACCGGGAAAACCAGCATCACAACGAACGCGCTGGAAGGAATGAAGGTGGTGGAGATGATTGAACGTATTTATTCGCTGCGTTCTTCGGATCGCAAATCATAAATCTTGCGCAGTATGGGAATCTATAACGACATCCTTTCTGGTAAAGAAAAACTCGCCGTCATCGGCCTGGGTTACGTGGGACTTCCGATCGCTCTGGCGTTCGCGAAAAAAGTAAAAGTCATCGGCTTCGACATCAATGAAAAGCGTGTCGACATGATGAAGAACGGTGTGGATCCCAGCCAGGAACTTTCTTCCGAAGAATTTAAAAACAGCGCGATCGAATTCACGACTTCGCTGGAGAAACTGCGTGAAGCGCGCTTCTTCATTGTTGCCGTTCCTACGCCGATCGACGAGCGCAATCTCCCGGATCTGAAACCGCTGCTGGGCGCTTCCGGTTCCGTCGGCAAATGCCTGAAGAAAGGCGATTACGTCGTGTTCGAATCGACCGTTTATCCCGGCTGCACGGAAGAAGACTGCATTCCCGTTCTTGAAAAAGAATCCGGTCTCGTCTTCAAAAAAGATTTCAAAGTCGGCTATTCGCCCGAGCGCATCAATCCCGGCGATAAAGAACATACGATCACGAAAATCCTGAAAGTCGTTTCCGGCTGCGATGATGAAAGTCTCGAAGAGATCGCGAAAGTGTACGATATCATCGTCGAGCCCGGCACGCACCGCGCTCCTTCGATCAAAGTCGCAGAAGCTGCCAAGATCATCGAGAACACGCAGCGCGACGTGAACATTTCGCTGATGAACGAGCTGTCGATCATTTTCAACAAAATGGGCATCAATACCTACGACGTGCTCGAAGCGGCAGGAAAGAAATGGAACTTCCTGAAATTTTCGCCGG
>CAMLEF010000422.1 GCA_946478675.1 uncultured Flavobacteriales bacterium
AAAATCATAATTCGCAAATCGTACCTCCTGATTTTTACTGATGATGCGGCGTGTGTGTATGCTATGTTTTGATCGACGATGCACAAATCGTAATTCGTAAATCGTAATTCCTCAATGTTTGAAGTGGCGTGTGCCGGTAAACACCATCGCCATTCCGTTTTTGTTGCAGAATTCGATGGAGTCTTTGTCTTTGATCGAGCCGCCCGGTTGTACTACTGCGTGAATGCCGACGCCGTTCGCGATCTCAACGCAATCCGGGAAGGGGAAGAAAGCGTCGGAAGCCATCACCGCGCCTTCGAGATCAAACCCGAACTGCTGCGATTTGGCGATTGCCTGCTTGAGCGCATCGACACGCGAGGTTTGCCCGGTGCCGCTGGCGAGGAGCTGGCCGTTTTTCGCAAGAACGATGGTGTTGGACTTGGTGTGCTTGACGAGCTTGTTTGCAAACACGAGATCCTTGTACTCTTGCGCCGTCGGCACGGAATCCGTTACCGGTTTCATGTCGGCAGGCGTTTCGGAACGAAGGTCTTTATCCTGCGTGATGACGCCGTTGAGCAGCGAGCGGAATTGCACCTGCGGCAGCGTCACCGGTTTTTGTACGAGGATAATGCGGTTTTGTTTCTGCCTGAAAATATCGAGCGCGCCCTGGTCGTAAGCGGGAGCGATGATCACTTCGAAGAAAATTTTCGAGATCCCGGCAGCAGCTGCGGCGTCGATCGTGCGGTTGCAGATGAGGATGCCGCCGAATGCAGAAACCGGGTCGCCGGCCAATGCATCGTTCCAGGCTTCCGTCACCGTCTTGCGCGTCGCTACTCCGCAGGCGTTGTTGTGCTTGAGGATGGCGAACGTCGCGCCTTTGTCGTGCTGGAAATCGGCGATGAGATTGACGGCCGCATCCACGTCGAGCAGGTTGTTGTAGGAAAGCTCTTTTCCGGCGAGCTTGTCGAACATGCCGTCGAGATCACCGAAGAACCTCGCCTGCTGGTGCGGGTTCTCGCCGTAACGCAGCGAGCGCCCGTTGTTCTCCGCATGACGGAACGAAAGCTCTTCACCGCCGGCATTGAACCAGTTGAAGATCGCCGAATCGTAGTTGGAAGAAACGGCGAACGCGCGGGTCGCGAAACGACGACGGTCTTCCACGTCAGTGCTGCCGTTTTTCTCATTGAGCAGGCCGAGCAGCCCGGTGTATTCATTGCGGGAAGCGACGATGAGCACGTCGTTGAAATTTTTCGCAGCTGCGCGAATGAGCGAGATGCCGCCGATGTCGATCTTCTCGATGATATCCTGCTCCGAAGCGCCGGACGCTACCGTTTGCTCGAAGGGATACAGGTCGACGATAACGAGATCGATCTCGGGAATTTCATATTCTTCGAGCTGCGCGATATCGGAATCGAGCTCGCGACGGCCGAGAATGCCGCCGAAAATTTTCGGGTGAAGGGTTTTCACACGGCCGCCGAGGATCGACGGGTAAGAGGTCAGCTGCTCTACAGGCGTGACCGGCACTCCCAACTGTTCGATAAACGTTTGCGTACCGCCGGTGCTGTAGAGTCCGACGCCAAGTTCGTTCAGGCGACGGATCACAGGCTCCAGCTGGTCTTTGTAAAATACCGAAATCAGCGCGTTTTTGATTTTTTTCGGACGGCTCATAAATACTCTGGAAAAAGTGCTTCGAAGGTACAGGTTTTTACCCCCTGAGAGACGCTGGCGACGGTGTTTTTTCGCTTTGTTGATAAGAATGATTTTCTGTTGAAAAAGCCGAATATCACCCGGCTCAAAAATGTGCGAAATGGCCGACTTCTGCTGCGCGTTTGAATAACTGTCGCTCTTTAGCTTTTAAGCGTGAATGAAGATGGATCTGGCTGCGCTATGCCGCCGCACAGGAGATCGAATCCTGGAACCATCCGTTTCCGCCCTGATTTTCCGGGCAGGGATAGCGGCAAGTACCGCGTACAGCCAATAGCCCGGCCGCCCGCCGCAAAATATCTCTCTATAGCTCCGAACTCCGGACTCAAAACTCCGAACTACCGACCACCGGATTACCTACCTTTGCCCCGATGCTGTTTCTCACGCTCTTACGGGAAAGCCTGTTGTTTGCGCTGCATGCCCTGCGCGTCAACCGCCTGCGCACCATTCTTTCGCTGCTCGGCATCACCATCGGCATCTTCGCCATCATCGCGGTTTTCACGGCGGTCGACTCGATGGAAAACAAGATCCGCAACAGCGTCAAATCGCTCGGGGAAAACGTCGTTTACATCCAGAAATGGCCGTGGACGCCGGAGGATGGACAGGAATACACCTGGTGGAAATACATGAACCGCCCGGTCCCGCGGATCAATGAATACGATGAAGTTTCCCGTCGATTGAGCCTTGCTTCTGCAGTTGTCTACAGCGTCAACAGCAGGGCTACTGTCACCCGCGGCACGTCGAACGTGGAGAACACGACCATCGTAGCGGCGACGTACGACTACAACCAGGTGAAGACCTTCGATCTTTCCGGAGGACGTTATTTCACGCAGCAGGAAACCGAAACGGGCGCAGCAGTCGCCATCATCGGCAGCAACATCGCCGAGGCGCTCTTCCATCTCGAAGACCCGATCGGGCAATCGGTCAAGATCATGGGGCATCGTGCTACGGTCATCGGCGTGTTCAAAGCCGAAGGGGAAAGCATGATGGGCAACAGCTCCGACGACCAGGTGCTGATCCCGCTGAATTTCGGTCGCACGATGATGGATGTACAGCGCGACGAGCTCGACCCGTTCATCATGGTGCGTGCGCGGGACGGCGTGCGCGTGGAAGACCTCAAAGACGAGCTGACCGGCGTGATGCGCAGCGTGCGTCGACTGAGCCCCGGAGAAGACAACGATTTTGCCGCCAATGAAGTCAGCCTGCTGTCGGCGCCGCTGGAGCAGATGTTCAGCGTGGTGGGCACTGCGGGCTGGGTGATCGGCGCGTTCTCGATCCTGGTGGGCGGCTTCGGCATTGCCAACATCATGTTCGTTTCCGTTCGCGAGCGCACCAACCAGATCGGCATCCAGAAATCGCTGGGCGCAAAATCCTGGTTCGTGCTGATGCAGTTTCTCGCGGAGTCCGTCATTCTCTGCCTGCTCGGCGGTATCATCGGGCTGCTCCTCGACTGGGGTCTGGTCTCGATTGCCAACCAGTTCATCGATTTCGGCTTCGTGCTTTCGATCAACAACATTTCGCTCGGCCTGACGATCTCGGTGCTGATCGGCATTATTTCCGGTTTCATTCCTGCGTATTCGGCGGCACAGCTCGATCCCGTCGAAGCCATCCGGAAATAAATTGTTGAAGGTTCAAGGTTTCATGTTTCTGCCTGAATCTTGAACGTTGAACCTTGAACTTTGAACATTAAACTTTGAACTGAACATGTCCGGTGTTGCCGTCAAACGTCCGAAAGTGATCTCGATCTTCTGCGTGAAGGATTTCATTATTTCTTCCGGGCAGATCATCATGATCTCTTACCCCGGCATCCGCGAAATTTCGAAATGGTATCCCGTGATCTACGGGCTGCTCACGGCGCTGCGGTTCATGTCGCTGGTCGGCGTCTGG
>CAMLEF010000423.1 GCA_946478675.1 uncultured Flavobacteriales bacterium
GGATCACGCCCGCCTGACCATCGGGCAGGGAGACACGGGGGCACGGAGATATTCCTCGCAACGGCACTTACGCAAAAAGAAACAACGCTTATCCGTTTCCCGCGCACCTTGCATCCCGAAACCCGCACCTTTCCTCCGATTTTTCTACCTTCGTTACCCTTTCAGAAAAAATGGGCACACCGTACAGGAAGATCGTCCGTTTCCTTTTACTCGTTTTGTTGCTGGTTTCTTTCCAGACGGCCTGCTCGTTGTTTTCGGGCGCCAGCGGGAACGATCGCGCTACGGCTCCGCACGCGCTGAAGTCGCTGCAGCAAAAGCCTGAAGATTCCATCGCCATCCGCGTCGGTACGTTCCTGGGAAATGAGCAGCGCAATTATTACGGCGACAGCGTGGGCAACCGGCTCGACGTGATCTGGAAGCTGCACCTGGGCGGGGGCAAGACCATCGTGAACGAGAAAAAAGGCGTGGAGGAATGGTTCGGCGCCGGCTGGACGGGACAGCCGCTGGTCGTTACCGAAAAAGGAAAGACTTACCTGATCCAGGGCGCGTTCGACCATCATCTGAAAAAGATCGATGCGGAAACGGGCCGGCTGGTCTGGGAATACGAATACGACGACATCCTGAAAGGCACCGGTACGTTGTGGGTCAACGACAGCGCGGCGGATCCGGCGAACCGGCTGGTGGTGCTGCAGGGCAGCCGCAAGGGAATCCAGAACAGCATCGGGGCGCCGAAGGCCGAAAGCTACCGCGCCGTTTCCTATTTCACCGGCAAGGAGCTTTGGCGCATGAACGTGGAGCACACCGCCAGCTACAGCCGCGACGTCGACGCCTCCGCGCTGATCCTGCAGGACACGGCCTACATCGGGCTGGAAAACGGAAAGTTCGTCAGCTTCGATCCGGGGCGGGAAGTGGTGGCGGCCGATACGGTTTGCCACCCGCGGATCTTCCGGCAGGAGATGCTGTACACCAGCGCCGATGCGGCTAAGCACGGCGGCAACCTGGTAACGGAAAGCTCGCCCGCGCGGCTCGGCAATCACGTTTACATCACCGCAGGCTCCGGCCACGTGTTCGGCTACAACCTGGAAACCGACAGCATCGACTGGGATTTTTACATCGGCTCGGACATGGACGGTTCGCCGGTGGTGACGAGCGACGGCTGCATCCTGGTGGCCGTGGAAAAGCAGTACATCGACGGGAAAGGCGGCATTTTCAAGCTCAACCCGTCCAGATCGCCGGAGTCGTGCGTGGAATGGTATTACCCGACCGGCGACTTCGATTTTTCGTCCTGGAAAGGCGGGGTGATCGGCAGCGCTTCGGTGAATGACGCGTATAATCCTGACGGCATGTACCCCAAAATGGCCGCCTTCACGGGCATCGACGGCTACCTGACGGTGGTACGTTACGACCGCGTCCGGAAGGATACGCTGGTGAAAGGTCCGGACGGGAAGACGAGCTACGCCACGCCGCAGGTATTGTTCCAGCGCCGCACCGGCCCGTCAATTTCCACGCCGCTGTTTGTGCAGGATAAGCTGGTGGCGGCAGGCTACGGCGGCATCACGCTGTTCCGCTACGACCGCGCGGCCTTTTTTACCGAAGTGGCGTTTCATCCCGGGATTTTCGAAACGACGCCGGTGGCCGACAAAGGCCGGGTGTATGCGGCCTCGCGGGACGGCTTCCTGTATTGTTTCGGCGATACGATGACGGGCAAGCCGGTATTGCCTGCGATCGTGGAAAGCAAGAAAGCGTTGGCGCAGGAAAAGATGCCGTCGAAAAAGGAGAAAGCAGCGTCCGTGAATCCGGGCCCGCGGGTTGAAAACGGGAAATTTTACCTGGTGGCGGGCGCGTTCCGTCTGAAATCGAACGCCGATGCGAGCTGCCGGCAATGGCAGAAACGGGGTGTGGAAGCCAGCCTGCTGACCTCGCCGGACGGCCTGTATTACGTGACGCTGGGCAGCCGTTTGACCAAAGAAGAAGCCACAACCGAGCATGACCGGTTACAGGAAAAGTACCGTGCGGATGCGTGGATTTTTTATAAAGAATAGGTTAAAACATGGCAAAGCAAGATATTAATGAACAGCGTTTTAAGATATTAAGTGAGCGGGCTAAATCCGGCGAGGCGTATATTAATTACCTGTTCACGCTGACCGGTAATTATTCCCAGCTGGTCAAGGTCTTTACCGGGATTGCGACCGGGATCCTGGCGTTGCCGTTTTTGTCGCTCAAGACCGTACTGGTGATCCTGAAGAGCTGTGAGGCGTGCCGGGGTTGGGCGTATTGCTCGTGGAGCGCGCTGGGGCTGGCGATTCTGATCGGCGCTTATTACCAGCTGAATTCGATCCAGATCGTTGAGGAGGAAGTGGAAATGCGCGGGCGGCTCTATGAAACGTATCTCAACCGGCTGCGGTGGGGTTTTTACGCGATGATGATTGCGTTAATGGCAGGAATGTTCTGTACCATCGTGTACCTGCTGATCTACGTGGATGAGCCGAACGCGGATCTTTCTAAACTTTAAAATGAAAGGCGTAAGAATGGGGGTAAACGGCTGTTTTTCATTACAATATAACTTAACATAATGTTAATAGGGCGTGGGTTCACAGTTAAGTGAATCTACTCATGACGCAAGTCAAAAAAACCGATTTATTTTGTGTTGTGGAAGAGGTAAAAGTCCTTCCGCTGCATAACCCCAGTTTTCACGAAAAAGTAATGGATTTGATCTGCCTGCGCCAATACTGCGCTGAGGTGGGTCGTGCGTTGGTTTCTGCTGCGGAAGAAAAACAGGATGGGTCTAAACGGTTGGGTAGGCCTCGCGTAAAGGATACGGAAACGGTTGCTGAGGCCTTGCAGCGCACCTTGAAACTTGCTGAGGCTCGTAAACGCAAAAAGCGTTTAACTGTTCTTACCAAAGTACAGTTTGACGAATCCTCTTATGAGTGGGATCGTGTTTCAGCTTGCGTTCGGATTCTTGATCGAATGAAGAATGAGCGCTTTGCGCAATTAGAGGAACAGCGATCGCGCGATCTTTCGGGTAAGGTTATTTCTATAGTACCTGTTGGGGGCGGGCTTCTCGCATGATACTTAAGCCCTCTTCTGTGTTGCTTGTCGCTGGCGATTCGCGGTCAAACAACGATGGTTGTTTGCTTGGTTCGTCTCTTCATCGTAAGAAGGTTCGTCATGATAAATGGCGTGTGAATTGGTCTGCTAATCCGGATGGTGTTGTCGTGCCGCGTTACGAGAATTTGTATGTAGAACATCGGGAAACTAACGGTGTTATGCATCACGTCGCTGTTGATGGCGATTTTGTCCCCCAGGACGATGAAACCGTACAAACGTTCAAGGTGAAATTAAATCGGTTTGAGCGAATTCGTAGGCCTGTTAAGAAGCGGGAAAATTCAGATGTAGTTGAGATGTCGAGGCGTACCCGATCTAAGATTAAAGATAAGATCGACGCTTGGTATTATTCCCGTTTGCTTGTTGCTAAGGGTAATTAAAAGAAGATATTGTTCAACATGATTACGCTCACTCTTACGGGAAAGGTAGCCGAGGCAAAAACCT
>CAMLEF010000424.1 GCA_946478675.1 uncultured Flavobacteriales bacterium
GACGATTTCAATGTCGTGTTCAATGAAGAAGGCAGCCGCGGTTATTTCTCTTCGAACCGTCCGGGTGGAATGGGTGATGACGACGTGTACAGCTTCAAGGTGACGAGCAAATTCGTTCGCATCAGCGGCAAGCTGCTCGCCAGCAAAAACGGCAACGACATTATCCCGAATGCGAAAGTGGACCTGCTGACGAAAGACGGCAAGCCGGTGCGCTCGACGACGACGGATGCGCAGGGAAATTTCAAATTCGACAATCTTTCTTCGGACCAGTCGTACATCGTGCGTCTTCCGGAAGATGATCCGTCGATTGCGGCGAAAGGAAAATATTTCATGGCCGACGACCAGAGCAACCCGATCCGCGTGACGGTGCTTGATGAAGTGGGAGGCAAGTACACGTTCCAGAATCTTCCTGCCGATCCGTCGCAACCGCCGCAACTGTTGTCGGACGACGATTACCTCACGATTGCCGGCAACCTGATCTCCGACGGGCAGCCGCCGCAACCGCTTGCGAATACGCAGGTGAGTTTGAAAGATGAAAAAGGTAACGTGGTGCAGACGACGAGCACGAATGCGTTCGGTGCGTTTGCGTTCTCGCATATTCCGCCGGACCAAACGTATGTGGTTGCCGTGGATAACGGTCTCGATCCGACGCTGGCTGCTTCTTCGCGTATCGTGATTACGGATAAGAGCGGTAAGGAAGTAATGTCGACGAAACCGGATGCGAACGGGAAATTCCAGTTCCGCCTGCTGAAGGGCGACAAGACGACGATCGGTGCGATGGAAGTAGCAGATACGGACCTGCGTCTCGACATGCGCGGCACGCTGGTGGGCGCGGATACGGCACGCACGCCGCTCGTGAACACGAAGATCAACATCATGAACGAAAAAGGCGAAGTGGTGCAGACGGCGACTACGGATGCGAAAGGCCATTTCGATTTTCAGAATTTGCCGGCCGACCAGGCGTTCATCGTGAGCGTCGATGACGTGAAGGACCCGAACCTCGTGAGCTTCGGGAAACTGTACATCCGCGATGAAACGGGCAAGGTGGTGAAAACGCTGCGGATGTCGGCGGGCGGTAAATTCGAATTCCGCGTGCTGCCGATGGACCGCACGACGATCGCGAGTGTTTACGTAGATGATCCGTGGTTACAGGTTTTGCAGATGAAAGCGAAGCAGTCGAAAGACAGCCTGACGATCATCGAGAACATTTATTACAACTACAACGACTGGCACATTCTTCCCGGCGCTGAAGTGACGCTGGAGAAAGTGGTGAAAGTCATGCAGCTCGATCCGACGATCACGATCGAGATCAGTTCGCACACGGACTCGCGTTCGACGGCGGATTACAACCTGAAGCTTTCGCAGAAGCGCGCGCAGGAAGTAGTGAATTACCTCGTAAAACGCGGCATCGACAAGAGTCGTTTAACGGCGGTGGGTTATGGCGAATCGCGATTGCTGAACCGTTGTAAAGACGGCGTGGAGTGCTCGGAAGAGGAGCACGCGAAGAACCGCCGCACGGAATTCAAGATCAATAAGAAATAATTGTTCGCCGCAGAGGCGCAGGGAACGCAGAGGTAATTTCTCTGCGACCTCTGCGCCTCTGCGGCGAATGTACTTTGCGCTCTTTGTGCCTTTGCAGTTATTTTTTTGCGTGAGGGATAGGAGCGAAAAGCCCGTATCCCGAAAGCTTTCGGAGCGGACTTGCAGCGGATAGCCCGGCCCGCAAGGGACACGCCCTGTTAAAGATTCTTACTTCAGTTCCTGCCGGAATTCTTACTACGCGCAAGCATCGTATCTTTACTTTCATGAAGCTCCGGACGATTTTATTTTCTGTGGTCGCGTTTGTCGTGCTGACTTCTTTTTCGGGCACGACGTACAGCTGCCAGATCGCGTTGCTGAAGTACAACGGCGGCGGCGACTGGTATGCGAACCGCGAGACTTCTTTGCCGAACCTGATCAAATTCTGTAACGATAACCTGCACACGAACATCAATCCCGAACAGGCGGAAGTGGACGTGGGCAGCGAAGAAATTTTCAATTACCCGTTCGTGCACATGACGGGTCACGGCAACGTGATCTTCTCGACGCAGGAGGCGGAAAACCTGCGCACCTATTTAACGGGCGGCGGCTTCCTGCATATTTCCGACAACTACGGCATTGATAAATTCATTCGTCCGCAGATGAAGAAAGTTTTTCCCGAGCTTGATTTCGTGGAGCTGCCGTTCTCGCACCAGGTGTATCACGAGGTGTATGAATTTCCGAATGGCCTTCCGAAGATCCACGAGCACGACGGCAAAGCGCCGCAGGGTTTCGGGCTGATCTGGCAAGGACGTCTGGTTTGCTTTTACGATTACGAATGCGACTTAGGCGACGGCTGGGAAAGCCCGGAAGTGCATCACGATTCGCAGGAGACGCGATTGAAGGCGTTGAAGATGGGGGCGAACCTTGTGCATTATGCATTAATGGGGGGAGAGTCGAAGCATGATCAGTAGATCGGTCGGTGGTCGGTCATTCGGTCGGTCGATCGGTTGGTCTTCATGGAAAAGTTTAGCAGTAAACGGAGAGAGGTTCCATTGGGATTTCGCTTTTCTGTTTTAATGCGGAATACTGCGAACTGCTATTCATGGTAATGCGGAACGTTCCATTTACTACTTCAGCATTCAGCATAAAAAAAGCGAAGTTCCATAGGAATCCGCTCTTCTGTTTTATTGAGAATACCGATTGACCGAATGCACGAATGACCGTTGGCCGTTACATTGAAACTTCTTACGCTGCTATTATTGCTGACCGCCGTGGTTTAATCTTCCGGGCAGATATAAACGTAATCGTTAGCGGGATCAAACATCGGCTCGTATTCGAGGAGGGCTTCGGCGAGTTGTCGCAGGGCGTAGTTGCGGACGGGGCGGCCTTCGTTCATTTCCTCGAGACGGATGATGTATTGAAAGGGAATGCCGGTCCAGACCTGCGCGAGGGGCTCGGAGATATCCGTGAATTTAAACTGCACCCACTTGTCGAGCTCGGCGTTATTGTAACCGTGGCTACCATTGAGCATACGTTCCGCATTGATAGGGATGATGCGAATTCCCGTAGACATTTCCAGCACTTGTTGCGGCATAACCAGTGGTTGCATTTTCGTATGCGATCAAAAATAGAGGCTGCTGTTCTCGACTTCAGGAACAGGCATTCGAAGTTTTCTACACCGGGGTGTTTATTCCGTTTTGTAAAATGCTGGTGCTCTTGTTGATAAATGCGCTGTTTTTTCGCGAATGGCGCGTGGCTGCTGGGATTGCGGGTTGGGGTGGTTGGGGGGGATTTGTTAGTATCCAGTGTTGGTGGTGGTGAAGGAGGCTGCAGCAATTTCAATTGGAATGTTAATCGGTCATTCGGTCGGAGTATCTTGAGGCTTGTGTAAGCGTTTACAAACGGATATAAATGTTTGTTGGACGACTTGCTGTTTGGATGAGAGCGAGGTTTGCGAAAAAAAATTACAGATGAAAAACGGAGTGAAGGACCTGCGCGTTTATCAGCAGGCTTATGCATTGGCGATGGAAA
>CAMLEF010000425.1 GCA_946478675.1 uncultured Flavobacteriales bacterium
CTATTCTTAAAGCTGCGGATGAACTGTACGGAAAATTGTACTCGCTGTCGAACGAAGATTTTGCGGTTTTTGTTAAAAGCAATGACGAACACAGCAGGTTCTACATTTGCTATTTATTTGCTCAATTCTGGGCGCAACTGGAGCACATTCGGATTCAAAGCCGTTACACTTCTATTTCTGGGATAAAAAAAGGGGAAAAGCTCTTACGTTTCATTTATACATGCGAAAGCAAAAAATTCAGAATACTGGATCGATCTGTTCAACGTATAATCGGTGAAGCGATGATATCCGGATCCAATGGGATCTTTAAAGTCATGAGCCTTAATGATTTTATCAGAAACATTGAAGATCCAAAGTCGGACATCCACCGATGGGGAAAAACGCTCGAAGATGAGCTAAGCAAAACTTATGATAAAGACATACGACAACGCGTACTGCGTTATGGAATTATCATTGCCACGCTCATTGATTATTTCGACTCGCGGCATAAAATAGTCCTCGACAGGAAAATATATATCAACAAGCTGTCGGTTAGCAGTCGCAAAACGATCAGGTACGAGCTTTTAAGAAACTACCTTCCGTTCGTTAAGAAAAAAGAGAAATACTACTCATAAAAAAAATGCATCCCGCCGGGTACAAGTCATTTCTTTCAAAATGAAATCTCCCTTTGGGATGCTATCGTTATCGTGAAGCCAACCAGGCTTTAAAGTCCAAGTCAAAGATACAAATCCAGGTCACACCTGCAAAAACGTTGTCCACGTTTATTTCGCGCTCAGCGTCACGTACGGAATAATCATTTCCTCGAGCGAAATACCGCCGTGCTGGAACGTGTTCCGGTAATACGTAACGTAGTGATTATAGTTGTTCGGGTACGCGAAGAAATAATCCTGCTTCGCGAAAATGTACGCCGTGCTCACGTTCAGCTTCGGCAAAAACACATCCGCAGGATTCCGCACTTCGAACACGTCGCGCTTCACGTAATCGAGGCTCTTGCCCTGCTTGTAACGCAGGTTCGTGTTCACGTTGCGGTCGCCAACCACTTTCGACGGTTCCGTCACCTTGATCGTGCCGTGGTCGGTCGTGATCACCATGCGGCATTTCTTCTCGGCGATCTGCCTGATGATATCGTGCAGCGGCGAATGCTCAAACCACGACAGCGTGAGCGAACGATACGCCGCATCATCGTCGGCCAGCTCGCGGATCACTTCCATTTCCGTGCGCGCGTGCGAAAGCATGTCGACGAAATTGTAAACGATCACGTTGAGCTTGTTCTGCATCAGGTTCGAGACGCTTTCCGCCAGCTTTTTGCCCGCGGAATAATTCGTCACCTTGTTGTATGAGAACTTGACGTCTTTCCCCATGCGCTTGAGGTTCGACGCGAGAAATTCATCCTCGTGCATGTTCTTGCCGCCTTCATCGTCGTCGTTTTTCCAGAGCTGCGGGAAACGTTTTTCGATCTCCGAAGGCATCATTCCTGCGAAGAGCGCATTACGCGCGTATTGCGTGGCCGTCGGCAGGATGCTGTAGAACATCTCTTCCGTTTCCACTTTAAAATACTGTTGAATGATCGGCTGCAGGATCTTCCACTGGTCGAAACGCAGGTTGTCGATGAGCACGAAGAAAACGGTTCCTTCTTTGTCCAGCATCGGCGCCAGCTTGTTCTTCAGCAGCGTATGCGATTGCGTGGGCGGATTTTTTTCTTTGCCGTTCAGCCAGCTGATGTAATTCTGCTCGATGAATTTTCCGAAAGCGACGTTCGCCTCTTTCTTCTGCATCGACAGAATTTCATTCATGCTTTCATCGTGCGACTTCTCCAGCTCAAGCTCCCAGAAAACAAGCTTGCGGTAGACTTCCGTCCATTCCTGCCAGCTCAACCTGTCGCTGAGCGTCATGCCGATGCTGCGGAATTCCTGCTGGTAACCGGAAGTCGTTTTTTCGCTGACGAGGCGCTTATTTTCAAGAATGCGTTTCAGCGAAAGCAGTATCTGGTTCGGGTTCACCGGCTTGATCAGGTAATCGGCGATCTTGGAACCGATCGCATCTTCCATCAGGTTCTCTTCTTCACTCTTGGTGATCATCACCACCGGCACGTCGCTGCGCTGGTTCTTGATGCGCGTCAGCGTCTCGAGCCCCGACAGTCCCGGCATATTCTCGTCGAGAAAAATGATGTCGAAATCCTGCTTGCCCGCGACTTCGGCCGCTTCGATGCCGCTCGTAGCGGTCGTTACTTCGTAACCTTTCTCGCGAAGAAATAAAATATGCGGTTTGAGAAGATCGATTTCATCGTCAGCCCAGAGAATTTGAATTTTATCCATAATGAAAGAAGCGGTTTAATTGAAAATCTGTAACGTGAAGTAAAGGTAGTTATTGTGGAAAGAAATGACGGATATGCCGATCTGCCAATGTGCCGATCTGCCGATGGGTTTAAAAATCTTTAACGATTGGGGAAAATAATGTGCTAATGCGGACAATGTGCTAATCTGCTAATGCGCGCGAAATGCCGGCGCACATTGAAAATTGAATATTGAAATATTCTTTATCAAGGGAACTGTTTTCTTCCTGCCGAATATTCCAATATTTAATATTCAATGTTCAATCTTCAATGCGGGAAGGATGTGCGCATCGGCATATCACCACATTGGCATATCGGCAAATCATTTCCCTTCGGAAGCCGGAACGTTTCCCTTTTCCTCCACCTCTTTGAACGACGAAACAATCTTCTCCATATCCTCCTTGTTGCTGTCGTAACGATCTTCCGTCGTCCACACGAGCACCTGGTAGAAGAATTTCGGCGTCTCGATCGCGGTGAGCTTGTAGACAACCATCTTGTCTTTGTGCTTTGTTTTGATTTCCGTCTGCAGCGCTTTGTAGTTGTTGATCGTAAGCGGCTTGTTCACGTACATGCCGGCACTGTCGAGCGTGCGCGAAGCGATCTTCATGTACGTTTCGAGATCGTAATCCAATCCGAACGAAATGATCTTCGCTTTTGATTCGTCGATCACGATCACGTACAGCTCGCGATCCGGCGCTTCGTAATGCAGCGACACACTGTCCATCGAAGCCGGATCCATCTCCGCAGGCAGCTCCATCGTGTAGTGACTTCCATTGGAAGAATTCACATCCGCCTTCATCGTCTGGCCTTTCTGGCTCATCAGCCAAAACACAACCGCCAATGCAAGGAGAATGATCACGATAACGGAGACAAGCACGCGCCGCTTTTTCATAGAGGGATTTTCTTTCGGCGAAAATTACGAATCTCCGGGGAACGGGAAGCGCTGTTGAGCAACTGTCGCAGTTTCATGAACAGTTGTCGGTCGTTCGGTTTTGGGGGTTTTGAGATTAACGAACACCCAAAGATCCACAGGACGAAGCGCCCTTTTCAGAAAATAAAAAAAAGAGAAATTTGTCTAATTAACAATTAAAGTCATTTTAATATTTTTAATATTAAAAGGGCAAGTTTTTTATATGAAAAGAGGGAAAATATTTTTTTGAAAAAAAAATTCCCAGATGGACAAACACACTTTCCTTTAT
>CAMLEF010000426.1 GCA_946478675.1 uncultured Flavobacteriales bacterium
CGGCCGCACGCAGAACATGAGCGGCTGCACCTGCTCGAATTTCATCCCGGAATCGCAGCGTTACGACACGCTTCTTGCCGAACAAAAACGCCGCGTACGCATCGAGCTCAACGATATGCGCGCGGTAAATTATTTCAAGCAGAACGGCTACACCTGTTACGACACGCTCGTGTATGCGCCGAAAAACGAAGCGCTGCTCGTGCACAGGCAGGAAGACAGTCTGCAAACGCTGATCCGTCCCGCCGGGAAATGGCAGATGGATTCCGCGCGGAAAGTCTGCGACGCGGAAGCGAAAAAAGCCAAAATGCTACTGCGGCAGAACCTTTCCCTGCTCAACCAGATGGGCCATTTGCCGGCAGGAGCGGTGGATGAAAAATCGGAAGCAAAGAAGATCAAAGCGGAATACATCGCCATCAACGATTCGCTGATCCGTTCGAACAAAGCGGAGATCGATGCGCTGAAACGCCACTACAAAGTGATGTTCAAAATGCGTAAGCTGCACCGGAAAGTCAGGCGGCAATTACGCTACGAGCTGCACGAAGAAAACTGGCGCTACGCCGGCACCGCGAAATTTTTCAGTACCTACTACCGTGGTGTTTCCATCATGTTCCAGAATAACATTCGTTTTACCTCGAAGATCAAATCGGATGTCCGCCAGCGAAAATCAAAGCTGAACCGGCAGATCAGGAAGAAGAAGCGGGAGGAGGAGAAACGGAAAAAATAATGTGCTAATTTACTAATGGGTTAATGTGCTAATGCGCACTTCCTCCCCGCATAAAATAACCGCAAAGACACAAAGGGCGCAAAGTCTCTCACTGAAACATTGCGCCCTTCTTCGCGTCTTTGCGGTTTACATTCACCAGCAGCCTGCTGAATGTGCAATAACTACCAACAGCATTAGCACATTAACCCATTAGCAAATTAGCACATTGCGCTCTACGCCAGCATTCCCTTATTAAACACGCCCACCACTTTCCCCGTCAATTCCTGTCCAATCACCGGCGTGTTTTTCGATTTGCTGCGGATGTCTTTTTCCGTGAAGGTCCATTTCACCGTCGGGTTGAAGAGCGTGAGGTTTGCTTTTTCGCCGGTTTTGATGACGGGGATTTCTACGCCTGCAATGCGGCGCGGCTGGTGACAGAAAAATTTCACGAGCTGATCGGTAGAGAAGAAGCCGGTTGAATTCGCCAGCGCGAAAGACGTTTCCAGCCCGATCATGCCGAAGTGGGCGAGATCGAATTCCACGACTTTCGATTCGATGTCTTCCGGCGAATGGCCCGACGTGATGCAGTCGATCGTGCCGTCGGCGAGCGCTTCGAGCAGCGCGCGGCGGTCTTCTTCGGAACGCAGCGGCGGATCGAGCTTGTAGTTGGTGTCGAACGTGTCGAGCACTGAATCGTTCCAGATGAGGTTTGAAGCATGCACCGCTGCTGTTACCGGAAGGCCGCGCTGTTTCGCATCACGGATGAGCGCTGCGCTGCGGGCCGAGCTGATCGCCATAAAATGCAGCGGCGCTTCGGAAAATTCCGCGAGATCGATATTGCGCGAAACCATCAGCTCTTCTGCGAGCGAAGGAATGCCTTTCAATCCGAGCATCGTGCTGGCCGGGCCTTCGTGCATTTGCCCGCCGTGCGAGATCGTTTTTTCATTGCAGCGAAGATGAATTTTTCCGCCGAAATTATTCGCGTACATCAGCGCGCGCACGAGCACACCCGCATGATGCAACGCATGCTCGCCGTCGGAAAACGCTTTGGCGCCTGCCATGTGCATGTCGTACATCTCCGCGAGCTCTTTTCCTTCGAGGTTTTGCGTAACGGCGCCCGCAGGATAAATATCGACCGGCAGCGATTGCGCGCGTTTGTAAATGTATTCCACCGCAGATTTCGTCTGCATCACCGGCGACGTTTCCGGCAAGGCGAGCACGGCCGTGAATCCGCCTGCAGCAGCGGCAGCAGCGCCCGACTCCAGCGATTCTTTGAATTCGAAACCGGGATCACGCAGGTGCGCATGCAGATCCATCCAGCCCGGCGATACGTGCAGGTTCTCGTCGGCAACTACTTCGGCGCCGTCGGGAGCGATGTACTTTCCGATCTGGCGGATGATGCCGTTTTCGATGAGAATGTCGGTGCGCTGGTTGTGGTGCGGGGAGTTCGGATCGGTGATCGTAACGTTTTGAAGCAGGACGTTCATACGGATGCTGATGAAGCTGGTGCGACGTTTTGGGGATTGCGGGAAGGCCAGAAGCGGATGATCAGGATCTCGGCGAGCAAAGCGCCAAGCACGATCCAGATGCAAAGTTTCCAGAGACGAATGCCGTAATCAATTTCGGTGAGCGCGGCGGTTAAGCCTTTGCCGTTCTTTTCGAGGAAGCTGAAATTCGGATGCGCGGCGCAGGCTTCTTTCAGCTCGTCTTCGGTGATCGTCGTGAGATCGGATTCGCGGCGGTTGAAGTTGAATGAAATTCCCGCCAGATGTTTCTGGCCGAGATCGACGAAATAATTGCCCGGCTGCGTCACCTGGCGATTTACATTGAGCACCGTGTGACCGTCGATGATGGAATGGCCGGGAATCACGTCGAAATTTTTCTTCGGCTCCGAAAGATGAAAGACGTTATCACCGACCGGGCCGACCTCACCGAGATCGACGGTTTCGTCATTGCCGATCGTGTAGAACAACGGGCGCTGCGGCTGGCTGAAGAGTGCGGCCTGGTAGAGCGTCGGAACGAAGAGCGCATGCCGCGGGAAATTGCTCCAGCTGTCGTCGAGCGGAACGGCACAGAGATACACGGTTCCTTTTCCGGCGCGGTAGCTCGCTGCAAACACATCACCATTGCGCAAACGCATCAGCGGTTCCTGCGTCGTACGCGTGCCTTTGCCGATCGGGTAATGATCGTATGCCGTCGGCAAATCGAGGTTGCCGGTTGTTTTTTCGAAAACGCCGTTGTACAGCGGATGCGCGAAATAAAGATTGTCGACCACCGAACGCACAGTATCCAGTTTGTCGAAGCTGTTGACGCCGATCGGGGAGAGGAACGCGCTGTACGATTCTAAATCGGCATTCGCGCCCGGGAAAACGAAAACGCTGCCGCCGTTGTCGATGAACTTGCGCAGTTCCGTCGCGAGGCCGGAAGAAATTTCCTTCAGGCTGTTGACGATGATGAAGCTGTAATTGCTGAGCCCGCTGTAGTCGACTTTGTTCTCGTCGGTTTCGGTGAATGCAAAAGCGGAATCGGAATCGAACAGCGCCTTCAGATAATTGTTGCCGGGCGTTACCGTGTTATTGTCGGCCGCTGCAGGATCGATCGCCAGCACGGGAATCGACTTGAGCACGTTAAACGAGAAATAGAATTTATCGTCGAACGTCACCGGGTAATCGTTGATCTCGATGAGGCCCTGCTGCAATCCCGGCTCACGGGTCGTGAAGAAGATCACCGTATCGGTGTAACCGCCCGGCAGCAGGCTGAAGCTGGAGGGCGTGCGTGCGGCGCCGTTGATGTAAAGCTGCATCGGCACGTTTTCCATGG
>CAMLEF010000427.1 GCA_946478675.1 uncultured Flavobacteriales bacterium
ACCGGCGAGCTGCTCAGCATCGTTTGCGGCGCTCCGAATGTGGAAGCGGGACAGAAAGTGATCGTCGCGCTTGTCGGAACAACCGTTCATCCCGTCAGCGGCGAACCGTTCGAAATCAAAAAATCCAAGATCCGCGGTGAGTTGTCCGAAGGCATGATCTGCGCAGAAGACGAAATCGGTCTCGGTGAATCGCATGCCGGCATCATGGTGCTCGATCCTTCTGCGAAAGTGGGAACGCCGGCTGCCGATTTCTTCGGAATAAAAACAGATTACGTTTTAGAAATCGGTCTCACGCCGAACCGTGCGGATGCCGCTTCGCATTTCGGTGTGGCGCGCGATCTCTCCGCGGTATTGCTGGCCGAAGCGTTGCAAAAAGATCTTTCGGCGGAACACCAACCTGCGCAATTGCCTGCCGCTGTTGCTTTCGGTGAAGAGCTTCCCGCATCGCCCATCACCGTCGAACTGAAAAATCCGGAAGCCTGCATTCGCTACTCCGGCATTTATATCACGAACCTCGAAGTGAAACCGTCTCCCGATTGGCTGCAGCAGCGTCTCCGCGCCATCGGTGTGCGCCCGATCAACAACGTGGTCGACGTGACGAACTACGTGCTGCACGAAATCGGACAGCCGCTGCATGCGTTCGACGCCGACACGATCGCCGGCAAAAAAGTGATCGTGCAGAAAGTCGCGGAAGGAACGCCGTTCGTTACGCTCGACGGCACCGAACGCAAGCTCACCGCGAACGACCTGATGATCTGCGACGCGGAAAAGCCGATGTGCATTGCCGGCGTTTTCGGCGGACTGCATTCGGGCGTTTCCGAAAAAACGAAATCGATCTTCCTCGAATCGGCTTGCTTCGAACCGGTACACGTCCGCAAAACGTCGAAGCATCATTTGCTCAAGACGGATTCTTCGTTCCGTTTCGAGCGCGGCACCGATCCGGAGATCACGATGTACGCATTGTCCCGCGCCGCTTATCTGCTCGAAGAAGTAGCCGGCGGACAGATCAGCGGTGCGCCGGTTGATCTTTATCCCGCGAAAGTGGAGCCGAAAGAGATCGCGTTCTCTTATGCGAAATGCGAAACGCTCATCGGCAAGCAGATCGAGCACGCGGTGATTCGCAAGATCATTGCAGCGCTCGGCATGGAGATCGTTTCCGAAGGGAAAGATGCATTGCTGCTTTCCGTTCCTGCGTTCAAAGTCGACGTGACGCGCGATGCGGACGTGGTGGAAGAAGTGCTGCGCATATACGGTTACAACAATATTCCGTTCCCGGATTTCCTGCGCGCATCGCTTTCGTACGCTCCGAAACCCGACCCGGAAAAAGTGCTCGAGACCGTCGCGTCGCACCTGACGGCGAATGGATTTTACGAGATCCTCAACAACTCGCTCACGCGCGTTTCGTATTACGAGCTGCTCAGCAACAATAACGCGGAGCTGAATGTTCACCTGCTCAACCCGCTGAGCTCCGACCTCGGCATCATGCGCCGTTCGCTGCTTTTCGGCGGACTTGAAACGATCGCTTACAACCAGAACCGGAAGAATGCCGATCTGCGTTTGTATGAGTTTGGAAAAATTTACGAGAAGAAAGAAAACGCAGAAGCGAAATGGCCGTACCGCGAATCCGAACGTTTCGCGATGTTCATCACCGGCCGCAAAGAACCGGAAGGCTGGAATACGAAAGCCGACGCTGTCGATTTCTACGGCATGAAAGCGATGGTACAGCAGGTGCTGGAGCGTCTCGGTTTGGCGAATACTTCTTATGAAACGCTGAATGCGCCGGAGTGGGCGGAAGGGCTTGCTGTTCTTTCGCGCAAAAAAGAAATCGTGCGACTTGGTCGTGTTGCCGGCAATTTGCTGAAGGCCTTCGGAATTTCCGGTGAAGTGTTCTATGCCGATTTCGATTGGGAAGCGATCCTGCACCAGGTCGGTTCGTCGCGTGGCGTGCGTTTCACCGAAGTGCCGAAATTCCCCAGCGTGCGCCGCGACCTCGCGCTCGTCATTGACAAAAACGTCACGTACCAATCGATCGAAACACTCGCCTGGCAAACCGAAAAGCAGTTGCTGCGCGAAGTGAACCTCTTCGACGTTTACGAAGGCGAAAAGCTCGGCGCGGATAAAAAATCGTACGCGATCAGCTTCATTCTCCAGGATGAGAACGCCACGCTCACCGACAAACAGATCGAAAAGATCATGGAGCGCCTGACGAAAGCGTACACGGAAAAACTCGGCGCTACGATCCGCAGTTAAAATATGCCGCAGAGGCGCAGAGAACGCGGAGAAAACTCTGCGCCCTCCGCGCCTCTGCGGCCTTTTTACTTCGCTTCTGAAAGAATAATTTCTTCCTCCGGAAGATTTTCCATTCCATCCAATCGCTTCAACTCCTTCCTCACCATCCACGCCACGATCGCGAACGCCACGAGCTGGATGAATGCCGGCGCCCAGTAAATGCTGTCGACGCCGAAGAACGCAGGAAGGATCAGCATCGCGGGAACGTACAGCACCACCTGCTGCAGCATCGCCACCATGCCCGTTTCTTTTCCTTTACCGATCGACGGCAGCATTCCGAACGACAGCATCACGATCGGCTGCAGCGCCATGACGGAAAGACTGATGCGCAGCAGGAAGACATCATGCGCAGAAACACTTCCGGCCGGCAGCATCGTGTTCAGCACGCCGTACGGGAACAACATCAGCGTGAGCCACAGCGGCAACACGATGTACATCGACGAGCGGAGAAAGTGAAAGTACGATTGCCGCACGCGATCGAATTGTTTCGCGCCGTAATTCATGCCGATCACCGGCTGCATCGCTTTCATGATGCCGAGCGCGGGCATCATCATCACCATCACGACACGGAAACCTGCGCTGTAAAAAGCCATGTCGTGCGCGGTGCCGTATTTCGCGAGCATGTTGTACACGATCAGCGCCTGCATCACGCTCATCGAAAGGAAAACAAAATTCGAAACACCGGCCGCGAGGATCTGCTTCACGATGCTGCGATCGAAATACAGTGCGAACAGCTTCGAAGGAAAGCTCGCTCTTCCCGATGCGAAATACCAAAGGCTCACGAGCGAGTAGAAGACCATCGTGCAGTTCGTTGCCCAGGCCGCGCCTTCGATGCCGCCATCGAAAACGTGAATGAAGAGGTATTTCATCACTACGTCGAACGCGAGACCGATCGCGGTGATGATCGTGACCAGCATCAGCTTGCCTTCGCCGCGGATGATGTTGGTGAGCGCCAGGCTGTGGATCCAGAAGAACGCGCCGATCGTGACGTGGCGGAAATACAAGGCGCCGTATTGGAGAATTTCGCCGCTGCCGCCCATCATGCGGATCATCGGTTCGGCGAAGATCCAGCACGGCACGAGGAGCAGCAGTGAAAATAAAATGGAAAGCGAATTCACATTCCCGATGAGACGGTTCAGCTGCTTCGTTTCATTGGCGCCGATAAAAATGCTGAGCACCGTTCCTGCGCCGTTGCCGATCATGTGCGCGATGCCGATCATCAGCTGCGAC
>CAMLEF010000428.1 GCA_946478675.1 uncultured Flavobacteriales bacterium
AAAAGCGCTACTCGCCTTGTTCCTTTTTTCCGGAACGTTCCTCTTCGCTCAGTATCCCGACATCGCTTACCGTTCTTCTTCCAATCCGTATTACTGGAAGAACCGTCCTCCTGTTCCCGGCTACTGGCAGCAGGATGTCCATTACGTGATCAAAGCTTCGCTCGATGATGCGACCGACATCATCACCGGCGACGTCGAGCTGACGTACTGGAACAATTCGCCGGATACGCTGACGTATGCTTTTTTCCACCTGTATGAAAATGCGTTCCAGCCGGGATCGTATACCGACGATTTGCACCGCAACAATAATTTCCCGGTGAAATACGGCCGTTACGAATCGCAGAAGAAAGGCACCGACGTCACCACCGTCACTGTCGACGGACAGCAGGTGAAAACGGAGCTCGACAACACGATCATGAAAGTGTGGTTCCCGAAGCCGCTGCTGCCGGGACAATCGACGCAATTCAAAATGAATTTCGCCACGTACTTCGATGACGGTGGTAACATCCGTCGCCGCATGAAGATGTACAAGACGTTCGGCTACAAACATTACGACGGCGTACACTGGTATCCGCGCATCGCTGTTTACGATCGCAAGTTCGGATGGGAAACCGACCAGCATCTCACGCGTGAATTCTACGGCGAATACGGTTCTTATGACGTCGAGCTTTCGCTGCCGAACAACTACGTGACCGAAGGCACCGGCGTCATCACGAATGAATCTGAAGTATTGCCGGCCGATCTTCGCCAGAAACTCGATCTCGCCAATTTCGCGAAGAAGCCCTGGGAGTCACCGCCGAGCATGGTGATCGCTCCCGACGGCACGAAGAAGACGTGGAAGTTCCATGCCGACAACGTGCATGATTTTGCGTTCTCCGCCGACCCGACCTACCGCATCGGCGAAGCGAACTGGAACGGCGTCCGCTGCATCGCGATGGCGCAGGAACAGCATGCTTCCGGATGGCAAACGGCCGCTTCGTACACCGCGCGCATCATCGAATTTTATTCCACGCACATCGGCATGTATGCATACCCGAAGATGGTTGTGTGCGATGCGCAGGACGGCATGGAATACCCGATGATCACGCTCGACGGCGGACGCGAGCCGGATTATCATTCACTGCTGGCGCACGAGATCGGGCACAACTGGTTCTTCGGCATGGTCGGCAGCAATGAAACGTACCGCGCGCTGCTCGATGAAGGCTTCACGCAGTTCATCGACTCGTGGTGCTGCCGCGTGCTCGACGGCGAATACGTTCCGCACTGGCAATACAAATCGAATTACGTCGCACGTTTCAAAGACGAAGAGAAATACGTGAACACCGAAGTGTATTCGCGCTACATGCCGAACCCGGCTTCCAACAACGACGAAACGGTGATCGACACGCATTCCGACATGTTCAACGGCGCGCTGCGTCACGGCGGCGGTTACAGCGAAGTGTACATGAAAACGGCGACGATGCTGTACAACCTGCAGTACGTGCTCGGCGATTCACTTTTCGAAGCGGCATTCTCGCATTATTTCAACCAATGGAAATTCTGTCATCCGTACGTAGAAGATTTCCGCAACTCGATCATCCAGTACACGCACGTCGACCTGAACTGGTTCTTCGATGAGTGGCTCACGACTTCGAAAACGATCGACTACGGCGTGAAGAAGGTGAAGAAAGGCGACTCGACGGACGTGTACAACGTGACGTTCATCCGCAAAGGCCGCGCGCAAATGCCGATCGACTTTACGGTCACGGCGAATGACGGGCGCCAATACAACTACTACATTCCGAACACCTGGTACGAGAAGAAAACGAACGCCACGGTGCTTCCGCGCTGGATCGGCTGGGACAAGATCCGTCCGACGTACACCGCGAAGATCGTCGTACCGACCGGCGTGCAGAATGTCGAGATCGATACCACGCATCGTCTTGCGGATGCGAACATGCTCAACAACAGCTCGAAGATGCCGCTGGATTTCCGATTCGATTCGAAGATCTACAACACGCCGTCGTGGGAGAAATATTCGATGCGCGCGCGACCGGATTTCTGGTACAACAGCTACGACGGACTGAAAGCGGGCTTCTACCTCGGCGGTGATTACCTCGGCGCTTACAAGCAATTCGACCTGCTGTTCCATTTCAACACCGGCGCATTCCAGAGCCAGCTGCCGGCAGGAACGGAGATCAACAAGTTCGATCGCTTCTCGGTGATGTTCAATTACCGCACGCCGACGAACAAGCTCGTGCGCAATTCTGCCGTTTCGTTCAATGCACGTCACCTCGACGGACTGGACGCTGTTTCGGCTGGCTTCGAAGTGTGGGACCGCAACCAGCACAACAAGTTTTTCGTGCAATACAAAATGATGACGCGCGCCGATTCGTCGGACCTCACGTACCTCATTTACCCGAACGACTGGCAGCCCGGCAAATTCAACAACACGATCACGCTGGGCTACGAGCATCCGTACAGCTATCACCGCGGCAACGGCAACATCCAGCTCAACCTCCGCTCCTCTTCCATCGGCAGCGATTATGATTATCATTATCTCTCGCTGAACGTCGTCAACAAAAACGACCTCGGCCCGATCAACATCAACACGCGCACCTTCGCACAGATCGGCACCGGCACCAACTGGGCGAGCGAGTCGATGCTGTATGCTGCGGGCTCGAATCCCGAAGAGCTGATGGACAGCAAATACACGCGCAGCATCGGGTTGTTCCCGACGGATTGGGGCGGCTTCGGTCCCGACGTAAATCATTTCCAGGATGGCGGCGGGCTGAACCTGCGCGGTTATGCCGGCTACCTCATGCCGCAATACGACTGGTACGGCGACATCCGCAGAACGTACAAGGGTACGACCGGTTACGCGTTCAATGCGGAGATGGAATTCCAGGAGCTCTTCCGTTTCATCGGCCGCAAGATGCCGCGCGTGAACCGCGTGATCGGTTTGACGACGTATCTCTTCGGCGACATCGGCGCAATCAATTTCAACCAGCCGGGTGAAAGTCTCGCGATGTCGGATTTCCGTGCGGATGCCGGCGTCGGAACGGCGCTTACGATTAAACGTTTCCCGCCGCTGCAGCTGGTGAAGCCGCTGACGATCCGCTTCGACATGCCGTTGTTCCTGAACAGCGCGCCGTACAGCTCGCCGGATAATTTCCAGTTCCGCTGGGTCGTGGGCATCAGCAGGGCGTTTTAATTTGATTCGTGATTTATTCTTCACCCCGCGGGATCTTCCTGCGGGGTTTCTTTTTTGTTGAAGGAATAATTGCTTTCCAGGCGCACGTAGATAGATTACATCACAGTGCGTATGAAGTGCTGATCCGGTAGGCATGATTTAAGAAAACGAAAAGAGGCAATCCATTAACGGGATTGCCTCTTTCTTTTTGGATCGAGATTTCTATTACTGCCGGAGCATTTTACCGACAGCTCTTGCGTTTTTGCTTTCAGCGACAATAAAATATTCACCCGCCGGAAGCTATCTGGCGGATCGGATGGTTACC
>CAMLEF010000429.1 GCA_946478675.1 uncultured Flavobacteriales bacterium
TCCGGGCATGAAATACGAGATCGTCAGCTCGGTGAAAGTGGGCGCTTCGATCGCTAACGAGGTTATCTACAAATCGGTGCTCGTTATCGTCATCTCCTGCGTGCTGATGTTCCTGTACATCCTGTTCCGCTTCCGCAAGTGGCAGTATGGTCTCGGTGCAGTTGCCGCACTCGTGCACGACGTCGCGATGATCTTCTCGTTCTTCGCGATCTTCGATGGCATCGTTCCGTTCCCGCTCGAGCTCGACCAGCACTTCGTCGCCGCCATTCTAACCGTCATGGGTTACTCGATGACCGATACCGTCGTGGTATTCGACCGTATCCGTGAGTTCCTCGCCGGCCAGGGCAAAGACCTCGCGTCGGCCGAGAAACGCAGCACGATCAACTACGCGCTCAACAGTACGCTTTCCCGTACCATCAACACTTCGATGATCACCTTCTTCGTACTCGCGGCCATCTTCTTCTTCGGTGGCGAAACGATCAAAGGCTTCACCTTCGCACTGTTGATCGGTATCGTGATCGGTACCTACTCTTCACTCTGCATCGCAACCCCGGTCGTTGTCGACTTCGATCGCCGCAATTCAGAGAACAAGTAAGAAGCAGTTCTTAAGAAAAGAAAGCCGTCCTGGGTACAGGGCGGCTTTTTTTATGGGCGTTGGGGCGGTCGGCAGTTGGCAGTTGGCAGTTGGCAGTATTGTTGCCCAGGTTAAGCTGCTAACGGAATGCTGCCGACTGCTTACTGCCAACTGCTTTTAAATGTTAATGCCTGCCGTCGCCGGAGCAGCCGCAATTTTTCTCCCTACCTTTGTCCTGTTCATGAACCATTCTTTTCTCATACTCTTTCTGAACCTCGGTACCGGCGAGATCTTCCTGATCATGATGTTCATCCTGATCTTTTTCGGCGCCGACAAGCTCCCGGAAATGGCGCGCACGCTTGGGAAAGGAATGCGTGAGATGAAAAACGCAACTGCCGAAATTCAGCGCGAGATCGAAAAAAGCGCGACGGAAGTACAGCGGAACATGAACATGGAAGGGCAGCTCACGGATATTAAAGAAGCTTCTGATAACATCAAGAAGAGCATTACAGAAGGCCTGACCAACCTCGAGAACCATTATTCGCAGGCCGTCGAAGAGCCGAAGCAGCCCGAGGAAGATCCCAACAATCCGCTGGTTCCGCCGGATGCCGTTAAGCGCACTTAATCCTTTGTTATTTCAGAGTCTTATAGTTGTTTTTCTTTTTTTGAGAAAAAAGGGAACCCTTGTGCAACTATATTCCGACAATTGTCGTTAAATTTGAGACAAATGTCTTGGTTATGAAAAAAGCGATGGGTCATTCGGAGCAGGCGGTTCAGGCCGGGGAGGTCTATAAAGTCAACATTCCGCACTTTTTGAAAGCGTTGAAGTCGATCAGCGTCAAAGCTGTGAACCCGATTGCGACCATCCAGGTGGTCAGGTGCGGGATCGGATACGACGATTTCATGAACGTTTGCCAGGAAATTCCTTTTACGTCGAAAGAATGGTCGGATGTGCTGAGCATTTCAGAACGGACGTTGCAGCGTTATGAAAAGGAGAACAAAATCTTCGAGCCGGTCCAGACTGAAAAAATCATCCATATTAAATTGCTGTATAATAAGGGTGTTGATATTTTTGGAGCAATCGAAAAGTTTAGCACGTGGCTCGAGCTGCCGAATATTGCCTTGGGTGGCAACAAGCCGAAAGATTTGCTGGACAGCAACATCGGCATCCAGCTGGTGAACGACGAGCTCGATCGTATTGAACACGGTATTTTTGCATGATCCTCTACCGCATTTGCAAAGAGAAACATTGCAATGACCTCGCAAAAGGAGCGGAGTTGGTGGGAGGAAGATGGAACAGCAAGGGCATTGCCGTTATTTACGCCAGCGAAAATATCGCGCTTTGTACTGCGGAAGTCGCCGTGCATGTGCCCCTGGGAATTATGCCCGAGGATTATGTGCTGGTGACCATCAGCGTTGCAGAAAATTCCGTTTTGGAGCTCAAAGAGCAGGATCTGCCGGCCGACTGGTTTATTTTCCCCCATCCCTCATCAACCCAGGAGATCGGGAATGCGTTTGTGAGCGACGGAAAATATTTCATGCTGAAAGTTCCTTCTGCCGTAGTGCCGGGCGAATTCAATTACATCATCAACCCGGCTCATCCGGAAGCGAAATCCTTGCGGGTGCAGGAGGTGCGGCCTTATCGTTTCGACAAGCGTCTTTTCAAAAGCAAAAAATAGCAGGCAGTAATCTTGCCGCTGTTGCGTGCGAAGGAGCGTTTTGATTCCATTCTATCTTTGCGATTCAAAATCCCGCCATGAAACGCCTGCTCTTTTTATTCCCCGTTTTCTTATTCATCGCCTGCGACCCGCTTCCGAAGGACAAACCGGAACAAATGGAATCGTCTTCCACGAGACCGCTGGTGGAGCGTTTCGACAAGCCGGTAACGACGGCACCTGCTTCTCCGTCAAAAGAGAGTGGCGAGCGTTATTTGTACGAGCGTGAAAATGCTTCGCTGATGATAATATGGCAAAGCGAAACGAAGATCGACGTGACCCTAATGATTTCGGGTAATGGCAAGATGGAGTATCGCAATGAGCGCCTTTCTGCAAAGCCGGGTGACAGTGAAATCGAAGAGAACGAGCAGGGAGAAGCGGTTGCGGTGCAGGAATATGATTTCCAGGATGACGCGTCCCGGACGATCGTCTCGCTGAAAGTCGGGCCCGACCGCGAATTTGTGGTGATCTCCGACTGGACCTCCAATGGCGTAAGTCTGGCGAATAACGTTACCGGTGTTCCGATTCCCGGGAAAAAGGTCAGTCAATAGCCGGGCACCCCCGCTTTTTTAAGCCCGATGTTGCTCCAAAATCCATTTTTTCGCCGGACACCCCCTCTTTTTAACACCCGTTTATAAAAAAGATGCGGTTTTTTGGACTGGCCCCCCGGTTTTGAGGTACCTTCGTGCACGAAACCACAAAAAATCCTTTCCAGCCATGTCCCACATCCGTTTCAAAGCACTTGATGAGTCCATGAGCCGCAAGCCTGTCCAGGTCGATACTCCTGCAGGCGGTGTGGCTGTTTATTTTGGTGAAAACGTGTTCGGCAGAGACGCCATGCGCCAGCACCTTTCCGAAGAAGCGTACAACAGCGTCATGGGCGCTATCGAGCGCGGCGAACGCATCGACCGCCGCATGGCTGATGAAATTGCTGCGGGCATGAAAGCCTGGGCCGTTTCGAAAGGCGCTTATCATTACACGCACTGGTTCCAGCCGCTCACGGGCGCTACCGCAGAAAAACACGACGCGTTCTTCGAACCGATCGAAGGCGGTCGCGCCATCGAACGTTTCGGAGGCTCGCAGCTCGTACAGCAGGAACCCGACGCGTCCAGCTTTCCCAACGGCGGCATCCGTAACACCTTCGAAGCACGCGGCTACACGGCATGGGACCCA
>CAMLEF010000430.1 GCA_946478675.1 uncultured Flavobacteriales bacterium
CCAGGTCAATACGATGACGACGCAGATCAGCGCGTCCATTGCCATCGGCGAATTGCCCACCACCGTTTACCAGAATGAAACCGTCGGCGCCATTACCACTTTCACCGGCATACGTCCGTTTTATATCCGCGGTTATTTCGGCAACCAGACGGTGCAGGTCGGGCCGGAAGAATCGGGACTGGATTTCTTCAACCGCATTGTTTCCGGAACGCTCGGCCTCGATTCGCTGACCATGACGCTGCACATCGACAATTACGTCGGCATGGATTCGCGTTTGACGGTCAACAGCATCTGGTCGCGGAATTCGCGCACGAACAACACGGTGTATCTCAACCACAGCGTCATTGGAACGCCGATCAACGTGAACCGCGGGCAATATTCGAACAACTGGCCGCCGGTGATCCCGAGCAGCTACAACTACGTATTCAACAACGGCAATTCGAATGCGAAAGCGCTCGCGGAAAACCTGCCCGACAAACTCGGCTACGATCTTACGCTGGTGACAAACCCGCTGGGAAATGTTTCCGGCAACAACGACTTTTTCTATTCCGGATTCGGCATCAACGCACAGCTGAGCCTGGAGTTGCCGGTCAGTTTCTACGCCGATCGTTTGACGCTGCAGGATACGGTGGAAACGAATTTCTCTTCCGTCAAAAATAAAGAAGACATCCTGCAGGGCACGCTCACGCTGTATGCGCAGAACAGCTTCCCGTTCTCGGCGTCCGTTCAGATCTACCTGCTCGACGGCAACAACCAGATCACCGATTCGATCGTGGCGCAGCCGAATGTTATTTCAGCCGGCATCTTCGCTCCTGCTTCGGGAAATTATCTCTTCACGAACGGGTTCAACTCTTCGGAAATTCAAATCCCGCTGAACCCGGCGCAAACGCAATCGCTGCTCCACAGCAGCAACGTAGTTTTCAAAACCGTATTCGACACGAATTCCGCGCCGGCGTACGTAAAAGTTTATTCCACTAACCGCCTCGATCTCCAGCTCACAGCGGATTTCGATTATCATTTCGGCAACTGACGTATGAGGCTGTACCCCGCTCTGCTGTTTTTCGTCCTGCTCTTCTCCGGCATCACCTTGCGCGCGCAGGACCCGATGACGTTTGCGTATCGCCCGCACTGGCCCGATCATTTTTCGCAGCAGCAGCACGCTGTTTCTTTTTCCGGCGAATACATGGCGGCTTCGGATGCGCTCACGAATTCGTTCCTGAACGCATTTTACAAAGGAGAATACCTCGACTCGTCGATGAAAGCGAAACAGGAAAGCTACCTGCTTCCGAAAAATCGTCTCGGCGCTTATGCCGGTTACGGTTTTGCTTATACGTGGCGCAATAACCCCGACAGCCTGAAATGGGAATTAACTGTCGCGGTGCGTGATCGCCAGGAAATGTTCGGTGCGTTCGCTTCGGATGCGTTCCGTTTGGCGTTCGAAGGCAACCGCCCCTTCCGCGGCACGACGGCGAACCTCGACAAATCGCAGCTCACGTACATGCACTGGCAGCAGCTGCAGTTCGAAGGCAAATATTACACCTCCGATCACAAGTCGGAAGTCGTGCTCGGTTTTTCCGTGCTCAGCGGGCAGCAGCTGCAGGAAGTGAACATCCGCGAAGGAAAGCTCTACACCGCTTCCGACGGCCGCTCCATCGACCTGACGAGCAACGCCACGTATTACGCGAGCGACACGTCCAGCAATAAAATGTTCAACCGCGCCGGCTTCGGCACCTGCTTCAATTTCCGCTTCAGCACGATGCTCGGTGATTCGACGTCACGCTTTCATCATCAACTCATGTTCTCCGTGCAGGACCTCGGCTCCATCCGCTGGTCGAACCGCGCGCTCATCTACAACGTCGACACTACCGTGCATTACAACGGCGTCGATGCGAGCGACGTGCTCATCAACCACGGCGAAGTCACCGGCCTTCCGAATTCCGATTCGCTGATCGGCCAGCCGGATGAAGGACAGATCATCACGTTTCTCCCGATCGGCATTCGTGCGCGATACACGCTGTTCACGCCGACGAACTGGTGGGGCGGTGTCGACCTGCGCTTCTGGAGCTATTCCGGCGCATTGCCGCAGGCCACGCTTTTCGCAGGATGGCACAGCAACGATGAAAAGTGGAGTGCAACGGGCGGCGCAGGCTGGGGCGGATTTGCGCGACTGCAGTTTCCCGTGCAGCTCACCTGGAATGCCTGCCGCGATTTTGCAGTGACCGCAGGCACCACGAACCTCGCCGGATATATCATTCCCGGAAAAACACGCGGACAAGGATTGTACATGAACCTTTCATTCGCCTTCTGACATGAAACGACTTTTCCTTCTGCTGTTCCTTGCCGCCGGTTTTTCTGCCGCTGCGCAAACTGCTGAAAAGTGGGAACAGATCTACGGCGCCGCAGGACAGGAATACGGTTATTCCGTGAAAACCTGTCTCGGGCAGGGCTACCTCGTTGCCGGCACCACGAGCAGCGGCGGTGTGACGGACGGTTACATCGTGCGCACGGATTCGGTTGGGCTCGTGATGTGGTCGAAATATTTTGTCGGCAACAACATCGACGTCATCCGCAGCGTGAAGCAGCTCCCGGATTCGGGTTTTGTGCTGGCGGGATTTTCCAATTCGGCAGGACACGGCGGTTACGACGGCTGGTTATTGCGCACGGATAAAAACGGCGACACGCTCTGGACAAAATACATCGGCACGACGGACTGGGATTTTTTCTACGACGTCGACACGACGTTTGATGGCGGATTCATGCTCGTGGGCGGCACGTACGGCGCAGGCGCGGGTGAAGAAGATTTTTATCTCGTGCGCACCGACGCCAACGGCGATACGCTATGGACGCGCACGGTCGGCGGAGTAAAAACCGAAGAGGCGCAAGCTGTTGTTTCCACAGCCGACACGCTGTATGCCTCCTGCGGATTCACCTACAGCAAGGGCGACACGCTCGGCGACAGCTGGATCGTTCGCTTTGATGATAATGGTGATACGCTGTGGACACGCACGACCGGCATACCGAATGCGGAAGACAAAGCGTGGGACATTGTTGCGCTGCATCCGTTCGGCAAGCTCTACGTTGTCGGAGAAAATTATCTCTCGGGAAATAAAGATCCGCTCCTGCATTGCCTGGATTATTCCGGCAATACGCTTTTCTCACTGACGAATAATTTCGGCGGCTCGCAGGAGGATGATTTTCACTCCATCGTTTTCAGTCCGCCGTATTACATCGCGACGATCGGCACGACGTACAGCTTCGGCAGCGGCAACGGCGACTTCAGCTTTTACACGGACAATTACGGCTGGGTGACGACAACCTGCGGCACGCTGCAAACGGATGTCGCGTACAGCATCGATCGCGCGAACGACAAAGGATTTATCGCCAGCGGCTACACGACGGGCTACAGCAGCAATTTG
>CAMLEF010000431.1 GCA_946478675.1 uncultured Flavobacteriales bacterium
ATCTGTACTGGATCAAGCTTTACGGCTTCAACGGCAACTGCGGTCTCGCCGACACGCTGGGCAACGTTTTCATTCCTGTCGCTTACCGTGATATTGCAATTGGCGGCCGCGGCACCTGGTTCGTTTCCGACACTGCAAAAAAATGGGGCTTCTGCGCTTCCGACGGAACGCTGCTCGTTGCGCCGACCTATTCGCGGATTCAACCGTTTCGCGCGAATGTTACCGTCGTGTATGATAACATGCTGCAGGGGTTGATCAATCTTCGCGGCGAAGTGCTGGTGCCGCCGGACAACCAGCAGATCATCGTGCGCGGCAACACGGTGAAAGTGATTCGCAGCGACAGCTCCGCTACTTTTCTCACGATCGATAATAACGGCAGGATCACCAGCCGCAGCGAATACGATGAGTTCCGCGTCATCAAGGTCGGCGGCCGGGAAGCGCCGGTAGTAGCGGGACCTTCCACCGCCATTCGTTCGCTGCGCCCGCCTCCCGCAAGAACCTACGTGCCGCGCGTCGATTCGCTCGAGTGGTATTTCGACAGCGAAAAACACCTCTTCGGTTTGCGCAACACGTTCACCGACGCGATCGTAATTCCGCCGCAATTCGAATTCGTGACGCCGGTGGCAGGCTACTACGCGCTGGTCGGCGTGCGCGATACGACGGAAGTGATGACCATCGATGATCGCGCGACGTATGCGATGGAACGCGTGGGGCTCGTCAACGACACGTCAGGGAAATTCATCCTGCGCCCGCGTTACACCGCGATCCACACGGAAGACCTCGGCCCGCACGGTTATTCCGGTTGCGTGCGCGCTACGTTGCCGGGCGGACAGGTTGGCCTCGTGAGCACCGACGGCAGTGAGCGCATGTTCAAATACACGTGGGTGGATAATATCCAGAATGGTTATGCGCGCATCTGCGTGGGCGGAAAATGGTCGGTGTACAGCAGCGGCGAAAATATTTCCAACCTGTTTCGCTTCACGCGCGACCAGGCACTGCAGCCGATGCTGTCGTTCGGCAAAGCGTCGACGTCGAAAGAATTCATGGACCGTTCGCTCGTGATCTCCGGCGGCAAATGGGGCTATGTCGATTCCACGGGTAAGGTCGTTATTCCTGCGACGTACGATGGCGCAAGAGCATCGTGCCGCGCCACCGGCATCGTGAAGCAGGAAAAAAAATGGGGCCTCATCGACATGACCGGCGCACAGCGCATTCCCTGCGCGTACGACGGCGTAAGCTATCTGCAAACCGACAGCACCACACTTGTGATCGTGCAGCAGAACGGCATGCGTTACGGTTACATCGATCGCAACGGCAGCATCGTCATTCCCGCAGATCTCAAACAAAGCAAACCCATCGGTGGCGGCTTCATCGCTTTTACGCGAACAGGAAAATGGGGCGTGCTGAATTCGAAAGGCGAAACCGTTTGCCCCGAATCGTACCACGAAATTCTTGCGTTCTCCGAAGGAAAAGCAGCCGTGCGTCGCGGCAACAAATGGGGTTACATCGATACGACCGGCGCCGAAGTGATTCCGCTGAACTATGAAAAAGCCGGCGACTTCCACGAAGGTTACGCGCGTGTCGTCGTGAATCATCGCTGGGGATTCATCGACGTCACCGGCAGCACGATCATCGAGCCGCAATTTTTACAGGCGGGCGATTTTTCCGGTGAATCGGCGCCTGCGAAAACGCGCGAAGGTTACGGGCTCATCGGCGCCGACGGCAAATGGCGCGTGAAGCCGGCCTGGCAATCGATGAAGCAGCTTGACTCGTTGTGCCGTGGCATTTTCATTGTGCGTGATGAACGCGTTTTCGGTCTTTACCGAAGCGACGGCAAGCTGCTGATCGCTCCGCGCTTCGAAGGTTATCGTTATCTCGGCGAAGGGCGCATCGCATATCTCTCCGGCACCGACTGGGGATTGATGGACACCAGCGCGCGCATTTTCACGCCGACGATCTTCGACATGCTCAAGCCGTTCTCCGAACATCTTGCGCCCGCGCTGCAGGATGGTCATTGGGGATTCGTCCGCACCAACGGCAGGTACGCCATCGCACCGCAATACGCCATCGCCGGACCGTTCCTCGATAACCGCGCATACGTTGTGGGGGCGAACGGGCCTTGTTTCATCGACACCACCGGCCGCAGCGTATTCACGATCGACCACGACAAAGTGCTGATCGGTTACAGCGAAGGGAAATACGTGATCGGCAATTACGAACGCCGGCGCGATGAAGTCGTCTCGATGTTTTACCTGACGCGCCACGGTTTCCGCGTGAACCGCTTCGATTACAAAGAGGCGAAAGTGTTCAGCGATGGCTCTGCGCGCGTACGGCCCGCGGGCGGCGTGACGTGGGGACTGATCAGCTTCACCGGTTATTACCTCGTGAAGCCGCGCTTCTTCCTGCTGGGCGCTTTCGATCACGGCCTGGCGCGTTTCCAGATGCGTTACACGCAGGGCGCTTTCACGCTCGAAGGAAAACCGTTGCTGCCGGTAGAATACGACGCGATCAGCTTCGATACCGATATGCAGCTGGTGCGTTTTGAAAAAGGCAATGCGCTCGGATGGATGTTTAATGATGGAAGGATCTGCTGGCCGGAGAGCGAGTAAACGCTGGACAAGTAATTTTTCAGGAAATATGAATCGCCTTCTTCGCGCAAACAAAATATTTTAGCCGAAAGCGATCTTCATGAAATCCATTGCTGCGTTTATTTTTTGCCTGGCCACTTTTGTCCTTCCTGCGCAGAACCTCTTCAACAAACAGTACGTCGTTACGTTCACCGGCTACAATTATTATTACGACAATCATGCGATGCAGCAAACGAGCGACGGGCGTTACATCGTTTGCCGTTCCGCTTCGGACTCGTCGGCGTTATATACAGCGCAGTATTATGAATTCGAAAAGCTGAGCGGGCAGGGAACGCCGCTCTGGAGCAAACGTCTTTATCGCGGAAACCCCGGGCCTGATCTGAACGGCAACGTCATCCTGCAAACTTCCGATGGCGGTTTCATGCTCGCTACTTCCGTTTATGTTTCCGGTGTGCCGCAGATCGTGCTGGTCAAAACCGACGGCGCCGGAAATGCGCTCTGGTCGAAAACGTATCCGGGATTGGGCGCTAGCCTGGTGCACGATGTCAAACAAACGGCCGATTCGGGTTACGTCGTGTGCGGCTCCACGTCTAATAATGATTCTGCCGCCGCCTGTTTGTTTCACACCGACGTCAACGGCAATTATGATTGGGGAAAATGGTTTCTCCAATCTGGTGATACGAGCGCCGTGTTCTATACCGTGCTGGAAATTCCGGGACAAGGTTACATCGCCTGCGGTTCTACGAGAGGCGCGCAGAACGATCATGCGCTGGTGCTGCGAACCGACCTGAACGGAAATACGGTGTGGGCGCAAAGTTC
>CAMLEF010000432.1 GCA_946478675.1 uncultured Flavobacteriales bacterium
GCGCTGCCGAGCTGCAGAACCGTACCGCCGTTTCCGGGCGTGGCGCGCCGCAACGTTATACACGACTGTGCACGGGATGAAAAAAGACGTGTATAACGTTGCACTCATGCTGCCGCTGCAGCTCTGGAACGTCGACAACATCGGTACCGACGATCCGAAGCCCGGTGAAGATGCCATCCCGCAAAAAGCCGACGCTGCCGTGCAGTTCTACGAAGGTGCGCTGCTCGCCGTCGATTCGATGCGCCGCCGCGGCATGAATGTCAACCTGCACGTGTACGACACCGACGATGCGGACTCTTCGAAGATGAGCACATTGCTCGCGAAGCCGGAATTCGCAACGATCGATCTCATCATCGGGCCGCTGAGCCCCGGACCTTTCTATGTTGCTTCCGAATGGGCGAAGCAGCATAACGTCGCCATCATTTCGCCGGTGTCGCCGGTGAACCGCGTGCTTTTCAAACGCCCGGATGCCGTGAAAGCATTGCCTTCCATGCCGACGCAAATGGAGCAGCTGGCGGAATACATTTACGCGCATCACAAGAGCGATAATATCGTGATGATCAACAGCGGCAACGCGAAAGAGCAGGCCGGAGCGATGGCTTTCCGCAACCGCGCCAACCAGCTGTTTTTCCCGCTCGGCGGCGACAGCATCCGCACCACGCGCGGCATGAGCGGCCTCGAAGCGAAACTGAAAAAAGACAAGCTGAACGTGCTCGTCATCCCGACCAATAGCCAGGCATTCGTCACCGATCTGCTGCGTTTGCTCAATGGTCTCACGGACAAATACCCGATCATGGTATACGGCCTTTCCGGCTGGATGAGCTATGATAACCTCGATTACGAATACCTGCAGAAGCTGCAGCTGCATTTCGTTGCGCCGTATTTTGTGGATTACGATTCGAGCGCCGCCACGACGCGTTTTATCCGCCGCTACGATGAAGCTTTCCACGGCGACCCGGGCTCATTCGTGTTCACGGGCTACGACGTTACGCTGTTCTTTTTGCAGGCGCTTTACGAGCAGGGAACCGGTTTCTACCAGGAGCTTCCGCGCCGCAAAGGAGAAGGACTGCAGCAGCGTTTCGATTTCTACCGCAGCGATGAAACCAGCGGCTACGAGAACAAAGGCATCCGCATTGTCATGATGCAGGATTACCGGTTGAAAGAGGTGAGGTGAATTTGCTAATGTGCCAATATGCTAATGTGCTAATGCGCACATAGCTCCGCACAAATCATTCTTCGCGAAAACCTTTGCGTCATTGCGCGTTCGCGGTTGCGAAGAATGACTGCGATTTTACTCCATGAAATCTGATTCATTAGCACATTAACCAATTAGCAAATTGATATGGTTACGAAAGAAGCGATTGCAGAACGTCTAAAGCAGCTACAGGACAGCATTTGCGCTGCGCTGGAAGCGGCGGACGGCACCGGGAAATTTGCAGAGGAAAACTGGCAGCGCGAGGGCGGCGGCGGCGGTCGCACGCGCGTGATGCAGCATGGATCGGTGATTGAAAAAGGCGGCGTTAACTTCTCGGCGGTGCATGGCGAGCTCCCGGAAAATATCCAGCAGGCGCTGCGCGTTGATGAGGGCGAGTTCTTCGCTACCGGCGTTTCGATCGTTCTCCATCCGAACAGCCCGATGGTGCCGATCATCCACATGAACGTTCGCTATTTCGAATTGCCCGACGGTAAATACTGGTTCGGTGGTGGCATCGATCTCACGCCGCATTACATCGTGGAAGAAGACGCGCGCTGGTTCCATCAGCAACTGAAAAATACCTGCGACCGTTTCAATGCTTCGTATTACCCGAAGTATAAAAAATGGGCGGACGATTATTTTTTCATTCCGCATCGCAATGAAACGCGCGGCATCGGCGGCATCTTTTTCGATCGCCTGCACGCCGAAGCGAAAGAAGACAAAGACCTGCTGTTCGATTTTCTCATTGGAGTAGGAGAGACGTTCGCGCCGGTGTACACGCATTTCATGCGCACGAAAAAAGAGCTGCCGTTCGGTGAGCGCGAAAAAAAATGGCAGTTGTTGCGCCGCGGTCGTTATGTCGAATTCAATCTCGTTTACGACAAAGGCACACGCTTCGGCCTGGACACGAACGGACGCGTCGAATCGATACTGATGAGTCTTCCCGAACAGGCAGGCTGGTTCTATGATTTTCGTCCGGAGGCGGGAAGCGCTGAGGAACAGACACTTAAGTTACTTAGGAAAGGTATCGACTGGATACCGCAAATGGTGTAGCATCTGATATTTTCATCGGGAAGAGGGTGGTGTTCATCGCGCTGAAACTGCGGTTGACCTATTGACCGATATGCCTCATTGTCCTATCTTGCGTTTCGATTAGGCTCCTCCTAACCAAACACATTGTTCCATGAAACAACTTTCCACGACCTGGAAAACTGCAATCGGCAAACTTGCAGTTTTAATGGCGTTGATCGTTTCTTCTTCCGCAATCGCCCAAACTGCAGGGCGTGTCGCTGAGACGGATCCGGTTTACGGTGATTCGCTCGACGGCTTCAACGTAACGGCGGTTCAGAACCGGGCTGTTGCAAAAGGCTTGCACGGGGAAGAAATCGACCTTTTTGTCGAGCGCGCCAAACGCCATTACGTCAACAAGCGCTACAATCTTGCTGAGGCATCCCGCAACACAGATCTAGCGGCCATGCGCGTGCCTTCCCCGATGATGCCGCAGGCGCCGTGCACCAACATGGATTTTGAAACCGGCACCTTCACCGGCTGGACCGGGTTCATCGGCGACAACTCCCTCAACTCGAACGGTCCGCTGCAGAACATCCAGAACGGCTTCTTCAGCAACGGCATCAACGCGGCGTACAACGACATGAACGCCCGTCATACGCTCATGCAGAATCCTGCTGCAGGAACCGATTTCTATGGCGGCTTTCCCTGCGTTGCGCCCGGCGGTAATTACTCCGTTCGTCTCGGCAACAACTACGCCAACTACCAGGGCGAAGCGATCGAGCAAACGTTCACCGTCGGTCCCGGCAATACGAGTTTCACCTACCAGTATGCGGTAGTGCTGAACGACGGCGGTCACTCTTCCGGCGAGCAGCCTTATTTCCGCATCGAGATGTACGACCAGTCCGGCAACCTGATTCCCTGCGGACAGTATTACGTCGAAGCGGCCGGTGGCAACACGCCCGGTTTCGTCGTCAGCCCGCAGGACCCGTACACTTACTACAAGCCGTGGACGACCGTCAACATCGACCTCACGGCGCAAATGGCGCAGAACGTTACGATCCGTTTCACCGCTGCCGGTTGCATTTACGCCGGTCACTTCGGTTACGCTTACGTCGATGCTTCCTGCCTCCCGTACACGATCTCAATGAGCGACTCGTTATGTACCGGCGGAAGTATTACACTATCGGCGCCAATCGG
>CAMLEF010000433.1 GCA_946478675.1 uncultured Flavobacteriales bacterium
CGGCCGTAGCGCTGATGCGCGAGGCGGACGTCTCGATGGCCGCCCGCAACGAAACAGACAGCAGCAGCAAAAACGCAAGAACAAACAGACGCACGGAGAGACGACGATATAACTTCATATTATTGGAGCTTGTGGTTGATCAAACGGTAGCCGTTATAAGCTGCTGCGCAGGTGATTTTCTTTCCGGCTGCGCGGATGAATTTCTTCTCGGAAAACTGTTCTGCCGAAAAAACAGGTGACGTAGAAATGTCTGTATAACGGATTTCCAGTCGCGGCCTGTCCTTTGCGAGATTCGAATCCGACTCATCCAGGTCCATTTCGGCCCGGTAATAGAGAATGATCCGCTCGAGGAAATGCGTGGTGGAATTCACGTACACGTCGATGGCATTGTATTCAAAAAATGCCCGGCCGTCGAATCGCAGCTTGTAGTAGCGTATGCCGCCGCCGGCATCCTTGGAATCCATGGAGCTGCAGACCTTCAGCAGGCTGTCGAGATCAACAAGGCTGGGATTGCGAGCAGCTTTTGAAGGCGCATCCGTAACCACGATCGTCTGCTCGTTGCTGTCGAGCGTCATGGAAAGACTGCTGTTTGTCAGGGAAACAATACCTAGCAATTCACTGTAGCTGTTGATCCCGTCCTTGTAATACACGCCTTTATCCGTTTCAAAGGCCGCCGTTGAGGTATAGCTGGGGAACAGCGTGTAGCTGACCTTCATGCTCAGCCTCGGCGTTTGCAGGTAGGTTTCGTTCACCGTCCGGAAGTCGGCGGCTACCTGGTTCACTGTCGCCTGTTGCGCAATGGCGAAACAATCGAAAAACAGGTTGACGAACAGAAGAGAAAGGGCTCGTTTCATGGTTAGTGAGAAGTATTGTTGCGTGACTCCTTGATCGTCATGATACCGTTAGCCGTTTCTTTTTTCACACGGATGAGCGCGCCTTCTTCGTCGTATTCATAGATGGTGGCGTAGTTGTTCTCATCCAGCTCATACGTGAAGCGCAGGTTGACCGGGTTATACACGTAGGATTTCATGTTGCTGTCGAACGGATGCAGGCGGATATCGTCGAAGTAGGATACGACGCCTGTGCCCGAATTTTTCAGCATCACGGCAATTGCTCCTTGTTGACCGGAATTAATGGTGAACGTGTACTGGTATTGCTGCCAGCCGTCGATGATCCCGCTTTTCTGTACCAGTGTCATGGCCGGATACGAAGCCGTTCCGCTGGTGCTGATGAATTTGATGATCACTTTCGCATCGGGATAATTGAAGATCGGTTGAGAAAGTCCCGTCTCTTTCACCCAATAGCTGAGCACATAGGTTTTAGCTCCGTTGTAAGTGATCGGGGAGAAGGTGCCGACGAGGTCTGTTTCTTTCAGCGTATACGGACAACCATCGGGCTTCGGCAACGGCTGATAATACGTGAAGGGACGTTCCATGCTCAGGCTGTCGTTGCTGCCGACATGCATACTGTATAATCCCGTATGCGCTTCTGTGGTCGAAACCGCGCTGCGTGATTCATAGAATCCGAAATGCTGGTAACGACAATCCGTACTATCGTTGAAGGCATAATCTTCAAAACCGTCGTAACCGATCTCCTGGAATTGCGCGTTCGAACCGACAGCAATCGGAAGCGTATGGTTGTATCCGAACACTGCCGCAGAATAACGGTAAAGCGCATCACGGTTTTCCACTTCATTGCCGAACGGTGTATACTTCGTAACCTCGGAGCTCCAGGTCCAGTAAGTGGTGTCTTTGATCCAGTCGTTACCGCTGTTGGGCGACCAGAACGGCTGGAAAGCAAGCTGACTTCCTGTCGAATGGTCTTTGGTCACGAAATAGCCGTCTTTGCGGATATCCGTATTGTTGCTGGCTGAACTTTGATAGCGCCCCGCCAGGTAAAGATGGGATCGTACAGGTCGCCATACGCCAAGCACATCTTCGAAATACGGGTTGATCGTATCCCCTGGGAATTTGCCGCAGCTTTCAGAGATCACTGCTGTCGTAGTGCAATTGGTGCTGGACTGCCAGCAGGTGGAGCTGCCCGTTGCAGTAATTTCCTGCCCGTTCAACATGGTTACATCAGCCGTGAAATCATAACCACCGGTGGCTGTGCATGCGCCGGGATGGCTGATCACGGAGGCAATGCTGATGGTGTCGATCTGGCTGAACGAATAGGGCGCCGGAAGCTGGAGTGTCAGGTAACAGTTGGGCAGTGCGCCCGGAGTATGTATGCCGGCTGTCAGGGTTTGTCCGCTTACCGTAGGGAACCAGGCTACATCACCGGGGAAGCCATTCAGCGTAGAGGAGAAGCCATGGAAATAAGTTGAAGATCCCGCATCATACAAAAGCTCCCCGTTCGAAAGCAGTTTTCCGTCGTGTTGTAACGTGGAGAGCAGGATACCGAGCGGACCGTAATTAGAAGTGGGGTCGCAAATGCAAGCGGTATACCCGGGCTTGGCAGTGCCGCCATACATCTGCCAGTGTTCCGCATATTCCTGCGATTTCGCGTTGATGACTTTATCGTCAATTGTGAAATCGAAAGTGTCATAAATACTATCGAAACCGATGTTATCCTTAAGCGGATTCGTCAGCAAGGTTACTCCCCCGACGGCAAGCGCCTGTTGGTTGCGGCGGCCGGACCGGGTAATCGCGATGGTGCAGGGATTAGACGTGACGGCTAAGGGTTGACCATATTTGTCGATCATATTCAACGTCGATCCATTCACACTGCAGACCCATGCTTTGTAATGCGTACCTGCCGAATTGACCACGCTCAGCTCGTCGCCCGGAACGAAATAGCTGGAAGGTGATGTGATGCTGCTGGTGCTGCCGCCGCTGATGGTCGTACCACCGAATACCGCAAGGAGATTCTTGTACGCCTGGCCCATCCGGTCGTACGACCAGTGTGCAGGATACGTGAAATTGTAAACCGGATCGTCGAAGTCGTTCTTTGTTTTCGTCAACAGCAATTCGCCGGTTTCCGCATCCCAGGCGAGATTTTCGGTAGTGACTGTCGAGCCGGCATCGTGTGCTTCGGTGCGCTCCAATATACCGTAGCGATTAATAACCTTGGTGATGACGGCCGAACGGAAGCGCGTATGCTCCTGGTTCCAGGAAGGGAGCAGTGTCGGCACAGCGCAGGGGAAAATACCGGCCAGGAAACCAGCCAGGTTGAGGTTCAATCCGCCGCTGATGGTCTGCGTCTGCTGCTCACGCATGTCGTTCACAAAATCATAATCAAGGCCGCTCAGCGAACGCGTTACGCTTCCGGATTTGTTGATCGTGTAAACCGTATTGTCGAGCTGCTTTTGATTCAGGCTGTTGGTTTTGTAGAAGTAATGCACTTCGGAAATAGGAGCCGTTTGAT
>CAMLEF010000434.1 GCA_946478675.1 uncultured Flavobacteriales bacterium
TTCGGCTGGCGGAAGCGGAGGAGGGTTTCATCGCTGCGCAACCGTTCGCCCAGCTTCGCAAATGCAGCAATACGTTCTTCTTTCTTCATGCCGAATGATTTTCTGTGTAATTTTGCGGCGCTGCAAAACTAAGCATAGCAGCACGATTATGGCTATCAAGATCACCGAAGAATGCATCAATTGCGGGGCGTGCGAACCGGAATGCCCGAACAACGCAATTTATGAAGGCGGGGCCGAATGGCGTTTCTCCGACGGCACCACGCTCAAAGGAATGTTCACCTCGAAAAGCGGCATCAGCGGCGACGCTTCTGCTCCGCACGAGCCGAAAACGATGGACGTGTATTACATCGTCACCGACAAATGCACCGAGTGCGTCGGCTTCCACGATGAACCGCAGTGCGCGGCCGTTTGTCCCGTCGACTGTTGTGTGGATGACGAAGACGCCCGCGAATCGAAAGAAGAGCTGCTCGATAAAAAAGCTTCGCTGCACGTTTAATAACGTTTCCGCTGACTTTCTCATCCCGGGTTTCCACTGAGCCCGGGATTTTTATTTCGGCGTTTTTCGTCGCAGCGTCACGCTAACATTTTTTCACAGGAGAAATGCGCTTTCGTGACTCCGGCATTTTTATTGGAAGGCTGCTCATACTAACTTTACGTCTGCTGCGTTTGATCTTCAGCAACCACCTCATGCTTCAACGGTTCTTCATAGCGTTTTTGTTCCTGTTCCCGCTCGCTGGAACGGCGAAGCAGCCTGTGAACGACAAGCAGCTGCGGATGTACCAGGATACGCTGCACAAAATGGATTCGGCGGTTTTTCGCGGGAAAGACCAGCAGAAGCAGGCCGTCAACCGGAAGTTCATGACCTGTTTGCGGAAAGCGCTGAACACCGAAGGCGCGTTCGATTTTCCCTTCGATTCGCTCAAGACGATCGGCAAGCTGACGGCGCCGGACAACAGCTTCCGCATTTTCAACTGGAACATTCCGAACGACGACGGCACGTACACGTACTACGGTTTCCTGATGGTGAACCAGGCGAAAGCGCTGACCGGGAAGAAAAGCCGCGCCATGAAAGACCAGTACGTCATTTACGAGCTGATCGATAAATCCAACGAGATCCGCAACCCGGAGCTGACCGTGTGCTCGCCGGAGAAATGGTACGGCGCGCTGTACTACAAGATCATCAAAACTTCGGACAAGGATAAGAACTACTACACGCTGCTCGGCTGGGACGGCAACAACCAGGTGACGTGGAAAAAGGTGATCGACGTGCTGACGTTCGACAAGCAGGGCAACCCGATTTTCGGTGAGAAGAATCTTTTCCAGCGCGGCCGCCGCTCGAGCAAGCGCGTGATCTTCGAATTCCGCGCGGAGATGGTGATGACGCTGCACTGGGACGAAGGCAACAACCGCATCGTGTACGATCATCTTGCGCCGGAAGTAGCAGGTGCGGAAGGCATGTACCAGTACTACAGCCAGACGTTCAACTACGACGCTTTCGTCTGGAAAAAAGGCGAGTGGAAAGAAATGGACGACGTGCGCCCGAACAATCCTTCCGATCCGAAGGACAAGGAATATCACGCACCGGAAGGCGATCAGAAGCCGAAACCGAATCCGGCGCCCAAACCGCCGGGTGGCCGTCATTAAGTTCCGGTTGCCAATTCGCGGTTTCTTCTCGGAAAGCATTGGTCTACATTCGCCGGTATGAAACGCCGGTTGTTTTTCCTCTTCGTTTTTTTCGTCCTGCGTCTATCCGCGCAACCGGAGCTGCTCAGCCCTAAGCCCGGCATCACGATCAACGGCGCGCAATGCCTGATCGGCAACACGGTGTACAGCTGCCAGCCGAAAACCTGCGACAGCGTGGTGATCTATGCCGGCGATTCCATCGAATTCTGCACGGCGCAGCAGGTCGATCTCAGCAGCGATTCGTTGTATTACATGCGCTGGGATTTCAACGGCAGCAGTAATTATCCCGCGCCGGTGTACGATTCTTTCCCTGCGGTTACACCGATCTGCCGCTATGCGAAATTCGATACGCCGGGAACGGACACCGTGCAGCTTTTTTATAACGGCTGGTTGTCGGCGCATTCGTACAGTGACTGTTATGCGTTCGGTCCTTCGCATTGGCTGGTGCCGATCACGGTTTTGCCTTCGCCGAATGGTGTTGCGGAGAATCACGAATCTTTTTCCTGCAGCGTTTTCCCGAATCCCGGCAACGGGATTTTTAGGCTGAAAATTTCGCAGCCGGAAAAAGTGACGCGGCTGATCGTGCGCGATGTTGCCGGGAAAGTTGTGCTGGAATTGCCGCAGGTGGTTGCTTCGATTGATTTGTCCGGATATAAAGCCGGCGTTTACCTGCTGGAATGCCGCACAACGGACGGTGTATTCGTAGAAAAGCTGTTAAAACAGTAGGCCGCACGGAATGTTTGCGGAAGGTTCGTGCTTTTCCACTTTTCCTTTCCTAATTTTGGTAGAAACGCTGCTCATGCGACGACTTCTGCTTTCCTTCTTTTTGCTGGCTGCCGTGTTTGCTTATCGGCCTGCTTTTGCTGCAGCAGATACTTCTGCAACGGTTCCGGCGCAGCCTGCTAAAAACTCCGGCTGGCTGGTGAGCATCGTGCTCAGTGCGGGAGCTTTGAGCGGCGGCATCTTTTTATTCGGACGTTACCGCAAGCGCCGATGAGCAAAACGATCTTACGCACGCCGCGGCTGCTGCTCCGCGAATTCGAAAGCGGCGATGTGAACTTTATTCTTCAATTGCTGAACTCGCCCGGCTGGCTGCAATTTATCGGCGACCGCAACGTGCGCACTGCTGAAGATGCGTACGATTACCTCGCGAACGGCCCGCAGAAAAGCTATGCGCAAAACGGTTTCGGGCTTTGGGGCGTGGAGGATGCAGCCACAGGAAATCTCATCGGCATGTGCGGGCTGATCCGCCGCGATACGCTGGAGGATGTGGATATCGGCTTTGCGTTCCTGCCGGAGTATGAAGGGAAAGGTTACGCGTTTGAAATTGCTTCGGCCGTGCTGCTGTTTGCGAAAATGAATTTGCAGCTGCAGCGTGTTGTGGCGATCACTGTTCCTGGAAACCGGCGCTCTGTTCGTTTGCTGGAGAAGCTGGGAATGCAATTTGAAAAGATGATCCGGATGGGCGAGGAGGATTTGATGTTGTTTTCTCTGTGAATTCTCTGCGTTCCCTGCGCCTCTGCGTTTTTTTTTTGCCGCGAATTACACGGATTGCGCGGATTATTTTTGCCGCAGATTGCGCAGATTTTCGCAGATTACTTTCGCCACGGATTGCACGAATTGCGCGGATTACCTTTCTCTGCGAGTTCTCTGCGTCCTCCGCGCCTCT
>CAMLEF010000435.1 GCA_946478675.1 uncultured Flavobacteriales bacterium
GTGAGCAGTTACTGCTCCCAGTTCTGTAATTCTGCGACGTTGCCGCCGTACGTGATCATCTCGTGAGGATGCTGCGCCACTGCGTAATCGAGATTGTTCGACAGCATGTGCATGATCGCCGCAGCCTGGATCGTCTGGTGCGGATACTCGTGAATGGGCCGCGCGTAAATTTTGTAATCGGGGCGGAAGCGGTACATGTAAATGCGGCCGTAAGTCTTCAGCTCCTCGGCAAATTCTTTCGCGAGCGTGGCGTGATGTTTCTTGTCGAAATAACGCAGCGCATTCCGGATCGCGAGCTTTTTCTCGGCGGGCGAAAGAATGTCTTTGCGTTTGGGCGCGTGGTTGAGTGACGTATCGAAAGGTTTCGCCGCAGGAAGTTCTGACGGGATGCCGTTGAGGATGTGCTGGTGAAATTCGTTGGCGGTCATAAAGAAAAATGAGAAGCGTAAAGGTAGAAAAAGGGTTTTTGGCAGGGTGACGTATTTCAGCAGTGAAAGGTTGGGTCGGAAAATTTAAAACGGCAGGAAGCAGCAGTAAAACACTTCTGATTATCAGCTGGTAAAATATAAATCCGCGCTTTTGAAACGAGAAGTGAGGGCGTAAGAAAAACGGCCTTCGCAGTTGAAGAGCAACGCCCCTTGCTTCAATTTTGACCCGGTAACCCGATAGAAACTTTTCACTAAAAACAGGAACCTATGAAACGCATGCTTTTGTTGATCCCGGCCTTCGCGCTCGCCGCCGCCGGTTGTAAAAAAGACGAGCCCGCAACGCCCGTTACGCCCACGCCGCAATCGCACAACTACACGATCCGCGAGCAGCTGCAGGCCTACGAACCCACTGTGCAAACATTCACCATCGACGCCGCTGCAGGCGGAACCATCACCGGCAGCAAAGGAGGGAAGTATACCTTCCTCGCCAATTCGTTCGTCAATCCCGTCGGGCAGCAGGTCACCGGCAACGTCACGATCGAGCTGAAGGAAGTGTATTCACCGCTCGATATGATGATGACCGGCGTGTTCCCGATGTCGCAGTACGGCCCGCTGTATTCCGGCGGTGAATATCACATCGACGTGAAGCAGGGCAACACGCCGCTGCACTTGGCGAATGGCGTTACGTTCGGCGCGCGCATTCCTTCCAGCAACCTGCAGCAGGGCATGATGGTGTTCGATGCGATCGAAGCGAACGACACCGTTACGTGGGTGCCGGCCGACAGCACCAACACAATGGCTTTTGCGAATGTGCAGCTCGGCGAATACGACCTGCAGTGCGATTCGATCCACTGGGGCAACTGCGACCAGTTTGCCATTACCGGAACGTGGACGAACAACCAGCTTTCGCTCAGTGCACCGACTGCGCTCACCGACGTGAAAGTGTACGTGTATTACAATGGTCATAACAGCATCTTCAACGTTTGGGGAAGCGGCATGACCTACAGCAATTACGAATGCTGGATCAACCTGCCTGTCACGTATATCGCCGTTGGTACTGACGCCAATGGCAACCTGTATTCCTGCTTCCTGCCGGTGACGGTGGCTGCAAACGGCGCCTACACGATGACGATGACTTCAACGACGGCAACTGCTTTTGCTGCATCGATGAATGCGCTGAATTAAACGCGTTGATTGACGGAAGAACAGCCGGTGTGTGGAATGCCGGCTGTTCTGCTTTTTGACAAAACGTGTTAACGAAAAGAGATGCTGCAGAAATTCCGGAGATGAATTTCGATGCTTTGCAGCATAGCGTCGATAGCTTGCTTGTGGTGATTTTAAGCGTGTCCTAATTTTGTGGCGTAGGAAACCCGCGTTGTACAATGAATCAACTCCACGTGCTGTTGGCGGAAGACGATGCCGACGATAAAGAATTCTTCATGGAAGCGCTCCGGAGGCTGGGGCTGCCGCATGAAGTATCGTGGGCGAAGAATACGATTGAGCTCTTCCGTCTCATGGAAGAAAAAGAATTCGATCTCGTGATCCTCGACATCAACATGCCCGGGATAAACGGGAAAGACTGTCTCCATGCGATGAAAGCGCAGGCCGGGTTGCGATCGGTTCCCGTGATCGTCATGACGGTTTCCAAGAATACAAAAGACATCGACGAAGTATACGAAGCGGGCGCGCACTATTATGTGATCAAGCCGTATTCGCAGGTGAACAATCTCGAAACGGTGCGAAAGATTTTTTCGATCGACTGGAAAACGCCGCAGCCCATTCCCGCGAAAAAAGATTTCCTGATCAATCTCGCATTCGTATAATCAGCGCTTGTCTTTCTTCTCGATCCGTCCCGTTTTTTTGTTGAACCCGTAGGGACAATGCCGGCAGCCGTTCTGGCAACAGTAGCCGCGCTTCAGCAGGTGTTTTTCCGTGAAGACGATGTAACCTTCTTCGGTCTTGTAAAAATCATCCGGTTCGAGCTCGGGTTTCGGCGGCATGACACAAAGTTAGAAGTAAGTTTGCCGCGATGGAAAAGCTCCAGGCATTCGGGGAAATAAACGGCAATCGCATTTCGCTGCTGCGGCTCGATCTTCCTGATCCGCTTTCCGGCGGCAACAAATCCTTCAAGCTGAAGTACAATCTCGAAGCGCTCCGGCAATCCGGCAAAGAGCAGCTGCTGACGTTCGGCGGGGCTTTTTCCAATCACATCGCTGCGGCGGCTGCTGCAGGAAAAACGAACGGGATCAAAACCGTCGGCATCATTCGCGGAGAAGAATTGTCTGCCGGTGCGAATGCCGTGCTGCGTTTTGCTTCGTCCTGCGGAATGGAATTGCATTTTGTTTCGCGCGAAACGTATCGTCGCCGCCACGATGCCGATTTCCTGGACGCGCTGCAGCAGGAATTTCCCGCAGCGTATTTGCTTCCCGAAGGCGGTTCGAATGCGCACGCTGTGAATGGCTGCATGGAAATTCTTCCGGGCAACGAAGCCGATGTGATCTTTTGTCCTGTGGGAAGCGGCGCAACGCTGGCAGGTATCATCGCTTCCGCCAAAGCCAATCAAAAAGTCATCGGCATTGCGGTGCTCGAAGGGAAAAAATATCTCGCGGCAGAAGTGAAGCGCTTGCTCGTCGATCGCCCGGTCAACTGCGAATGGGAGATCAACGGCGATTTTACCTTCGGCGGTTATGCGAAAACGGATTCGCGGTTGCAGGAATTCATTTCACGCATGAAGGAGCAGCACGCATTGCCGCTCGATCACGTTTATTCCGGCAAAACATTTTACGCGTTGCACGAAATGGCAAAAGGAGATGCCTTCCGTGGAAAGCACCTCCTCTTTGTTCACACCGGGGGCTATGCGTTTGAAAATGCAGCACGCTGATCAGCGCACCAGCAGTTTTTTCGTCACGCAG